>JALWYP010000192.1 GCA_026992695.1 Flavobacteriaceae bacterium | reverse complement strand
AGCATTAACTTTAACACAAGAAACTATGATTTCTCATTTTTGTCAAATATTTAACTGGAATAAAAATTCAACCAAGCACAGAAATGCAGTTAACTTTACATTACAAGTTGCATTAGGAAAAAAAGATATAAAAGAACACAAAAGCAACGGAAACGAGTGGTTTGATTCTACAATCTATAATGTTTTAAATACACTAAATAATATAGACATTGATATACTGGAAAACTTTTTATTAATTAGCACTTGGAGAAATACAGTAAATCATGCCAAAAAAGGCGATAGAAAAAAAATGCAAAAAGAATTTCCGGACATTTTAACCCAGTTTTCTGTTTACTTTTTAAAACAAAAGGCTGCAAAATGCTAAAAAACATACTCTCAAACATATACACCCAAATTGCTTTAATAGCTGCTGCGCTGGGCGGTTTGGTTTCTGACCAGATTGGTAAAGGATACGGGGTTGTTATTGTGATTGCAATAGCAATTTTTCTATATGCGTGTTATGATGAATACAAAACCAAAAAACTTTACTCAAAAGAGAGTATTGCTATACCGATTGTTTTTAATATTTCAAACCCGGCAGATCCCAAGAGTGCTTTGGAGATGCTGTTTGAAAAATTGGAAAAAGATTACCCGGATCACAAAGAAAATTTAGAAAAGTATTTTAATATTATCGAGAGGGATTTAATATTCAAATACGACGGCGATATTTTTAACGAAGAGAGGTTTGCAGATTTTTTAAAAATTACAAAGCACGATATTAAAAAACTCGAAGCTCAAACACCTAAAAATGTTCATTTTCATATTGCTTATATGGGACCTATTGCAAACGCTATAATGATCGGCACACTCTTTGGCACGGAAGGGGTTACGCTTTATCAGTATAACAAATCTACCAACAGTTACAATACGGCTTTAGTAATAACCGGCAGAAAATATAAAGAGGGAATTAAAAAGCTTAAAGTAACCGCACAAGAGCAGATTGGCGAAATTAAAGAGAGTGTTACAATAGCCATAGATATGGCATCGCACAAAATCTCTTTGGGGCAATTAAAAGAGCCGATTATTCATATAAAAAGCACTATTGGCGATACCATTAAAAAGCCCGAAGATTTTATACAGGCAAATCGAGAAATATATTCGGTTATAAACCGTTTACAGCAAGAAAAAATAAACCATATAAAGCTTGTTTACTCTATGCCTGTGGCTATTGCCTTTTTGCTGGGGATGTCTATTCAAAATTACTGGAATATAGAGCTGACCCACTATGAAGAGGGCGAATACAAAACCATAATAGAGCGGTTAAATAAAATCAAGTATTATTTTTAATGAAAATAGTTATAACTTACGACATTACCGATACAAAAAAGCGCAATAAAATTTCTGCATTGCTAGAAAGCTATGGGCTTAGGGTGAATTACTCGGTATTCGAGCTAGATATAAAACCAAACCGGCTAAACGAGCTTATAGAGGAGTTAAAAGAGTATATGGACAACAGCGATTCAATACGAATTTACGCTTTTAGCGCCGATACTATCGCCAAATCTTTTGAACTGAACGACAAATTTAGCAACCCTTTTGAAAGGTCGAGCGGTTATGTTGAATAAAAAGTTTAAAGATATTTTTACTACCGACAGATTGCTAAATACACTAGAACTTTATAAAAAAACCAAAGGCTACAAAGAGGCAAAAGAGCTTATAAAATCTGGCGAATTTTTAAAACAGCTCAAAAAAGGATACATTCCAGACCCGTTATACGGCTTTGAAATAGAAAAAAGCGATGGCGGTAAACGGCAATTGGCTCAGGCAAATATTTTTAGCAAAGCGGTTCAAAAAATTATTGCTATTGAGCTTTTAGAAGCTGTTGATTTTAACGATAAATCATATGCATTTCGTCCAAAT
>JALWYP010000191.1 GCA_026992695.1 Flavobacteriaceae bacterium | reverse complement strand
AAAGAAAGATTTTTTAGTACAACAGGGCAATTTTACCAAATACACCGCTTTTATTGTTTCGGGAGCTATGTATTCGTATATTTTAGATACCAAAGGCGAAAAACACGTTGTAAACATTGCTTTAGAAAATTATTGGATTTCAGACTTATATGGCTTTCTATCCGGAAAATCGGCTTTATTTAATGTGCAATCTATTGAAGATACTACTTGTTACCTAATTAGCAGAGAAAACATACAGATAGCTTTTCGGCAAATTCCTAATTTTGAAACTTTTTTCAGGCTATTAATTCAAAACGCATACATTCATTCTCAAAAACGTATTGCCGGAGTTTATTCAAAATCTGCAAGAGAAAGGTACTTGGATTTAATTAAAAATAATCCGAAAATAATAAAGAGAATTCCGCAACATTACATCGCATCGTATTTAGGAATTAAGCCCCAATCGCTTAGCAGAATAAGAAAAGAATTAACCCTAAAAAACTAATTACAATCAAACTGCATAAAAATAATTAACAACAATTCAGTGAAGCTATCTGTTTTTTTGCAAGGTTAAATTCTTCTACAATTTCTTTAATGATTTCTGATACTGGTTTTATATCGTGCAGTAATCCGGAAATCTGCCCTATTTCTAACTCTCCTTCCTCTAAATCACCTTCAAACATTCCTCGTTTTGCTCTTGCTCTACCTAACAACTCTTTTAATTCTTCCTTAGTTGGATTGGTTTTATAAAGTTCTTGCAGGTCTTGATAAAACTTATTTTTAAGAAGACGTACCGGTGCTAATTCTTTTAAGGTGAGTTGTGTATCTCCCTCTTGTGCTTCTACTACTTTTTGTTTAAAAGCCAAATGAGCACTTGATTCTTCACTGGCTACAAATCGGCTGCCCATTTGTACACCGTCTGCTCCTAAAATCATTGCTGCTAACATTCCTTTTCCGGTTGCAATTCCACCTGCAGCCAGTAACGGAATCTGTATTTTTTCGGCTACCATAGGTAATAAGGTAAAAGTGGTAGTTTCTTCTCTTCCGTTATGACCTCCGGCTTCAAAACCTTCGGCTACAATGGCATCTACACCTGCTTCTTGTGCTTTTAAAGCAAATTTAACGCTACTCACCACGTGAGTAACAAGGATTCCTTCCGATTGAAGACGAGACGTATGTAGTTTTGGATTTCCGGCAGAAGTAAAAACAATTTTCACTCCTTCTTCAATAATAATCTGTAAAATTTCTTCTACATTAGGATACAACATCGGTATATTTACCCCAAAAGGTTTTTGAGTTGCTTTTTTACATTTTTTAATATGTTCTCGTAAAACGTCGGGATACATAGATCCGGCTCCTAAAAGACCTAATCCACCGGCATTACTAACTGCTGAAGCCAATCTCCAGCCACTATTCCAAATCATTCCTCCCTGAATAATGGGATATTTAATGTTGTAGAGTTTGGTTATTTTATTCTGCATTAATTTTTTACGATTTTAAAATTAACCTTTTTATTATTTGCACGTACCGAAGCTATATAAACTCCTTTTTGAAGCGATGAAACAGAAATAAAATTTTGCTGGAAAGTAATTTCTTTTTCCACAATTTTTTTACCCAGAATAGAATAGATAGTAACGATTGCTTTATCGGTATTTTGAGGAAAAGAAATATATAATTTATCTTTTACAGGATTCGGATATACAGCAAAATAGTGTTGCAACATTTGTTCTTCTACCCCAAGTTGTTGTAACGAATTGTAAGCATCTTCAAAATTAGGAATTCCGTATCCCATTTCATCGGTAGGGCTATTGTATAAACTAGCCGACTCCCTAACAATTTGCATTAATTGTGCAGGTGGAGTTTGTAATCTAGATTGCCATAACCAAGCAACGGCTCCTGCCATAATTGCCGAACTAAACGA
>JALWYP010000190.1 GCA_026992695.1 Flavobacteriaceae bacterium | reverse complement strand
TCCTGTTTTTTAAAAAACAGGATTTTTTTTTTACACTTTTTGTAACATTTAACCAATTGTTTACGTATAACTAAGTACGAAAGGAAAACAGTAACAAAAAATCCACACATCTTTACATGAGACAACTCAAAATTACCAAGCAGGTTACAAATCGTGAAACTGCTTCATTAGACAAGTATCTTCAAGAAATAGGAAAAGTTGATTTAATTACCGCAGAAGAAGAAGTAGAATTAGCACAAAAAATTAAAGCCGGAGACCAACGCGCTTTAGAAAAACTTACAAAAGCTAATTTACGTTTTGTAGTATCGGTAGCTAAACAATATCAAAACCAAGGGCTTACACTTCCCGATTTAATTAACGAAGGAAATTTAGGGCTTATAAAAGCGGCACAACGTTTTGACGAAACCAGGGGGTTTAAATTTATTTCTTATGCAGTATGGTGGATACGCCAGTCTATTTTACAAGCATTAGCCGAACAATCACGTATTGTTCGTTTACCTTTAAATAAAATTGGTAGTATAAACAAAATAAATAAAATGTTTGCTTATTTAGAGCAAGCTCACGAACGCCCACCTTCTGCCGAAGAAATAGCAAAAGAGTTGGATATGACTATTAACGATGTTAAGGAGTCTATGAAAAACTCAGGTCGCCATGTATCTATGGATGCACCACTGGTTGAAGGAGAAGACTCCAATTTATACGATGTACTTCGTAGTGGAGAATCACCTAACCCCGACAAAAGTCTTTTACACGAATCGCTACGTACCGAGATTGAACGAGCCCTAGAGACGCTTACTCCTCGAGAAGCAGATGTTATTAGACTGTATTTTGGCTTAGGAGACCAACACCCTATGACGCTGGAAGAAATTGGTGAAACCTTTGATCTTACACGCGAACGAGTGAGACAAATTAAAGAAAAAGCTATTAGACGCTTAAAACATACTTCGAGAAGTAAAATATTAAAAACCTATCTGGGATAAACTTCTTACCTTTTTTTGACCTGTTTTTAGAAGTATTATAACTTCTTTATCAAAACAGGCGGATTGATGAATGACCTTCGGCTGATTACCGAAGGTTTTTTTTTATACCAAACTTTATTCTACCTTTGTTAAAAATCTACTCCATGAAAGATGTACGCATTGCTCCTTCCATATTAGCTGCCGATTTTGCTAACCTACAACAAGATATCGATTTGGTAAACCAAAGTCAAGCAGATTGGTTTCATTTAGATATAATGGATGGTGTTTTTGTGCCCAATATCTCGTTTGGAATGCCTGTAATTAAAGCCATTTCAAAACATGCAACCAAACCGTTAGACACCCATTTAATGATTGTAGACCCGGACAGATATATAAAAACTTTTGCCGGTTTAGGTGTAAATTACCTAACGGTACACTACGAAGCCTGTACGCATTTACACCGAACACTACAGGCTATTAAAGCCGAAGGAATGAAAGCGGGAGTTGCGTTAAATCCACATACCAATATTGCGCTTCTTGAAGACACAATACAAGATATAGACCTCGTTTGTGTAATGAGTGTAAATCCCGGTTTTGGAGGGCAAAAATTTATTGAAAACACGTATTCTAAAGTAGTTAATTTAAAGAATCTTATCCTTCAAAAAAATGCACCTACTTTAATCGAAATAGACGGTGGCGTAACCGACCAAAATGCCAAAAAACTAGCAGATTGTGGTGCCGATGTCTTGGTTGCGGGTAGCTTTGTGTTTGGTTCTAAAAATCCTGCCGAAACCATTAAAAATCTTAAAGAATTAACCCACTAATAATCTTCAAAATTAAAGTTTAGCATTTTTTTAACCAAAGCATAAAGGTTAGGAAATTGAGCTTTAAAATCTTGTGGGGTTTCAATAAAATATTCTGTTATAACAGCAATAAATTCAAATTT
>JALWYP010000189.1 GCA_026992695.1 Flavobacteriaceae bacterium | reverse complement strand
TACAGAATCTTTACTTCCTTCGGAAGTATCTCCAACGGCAGCGTTTAAGTCTTTTGCGTTTTTATAGTAGTTATAGAACCTCGAAAATTCAACCGAAAATACTTTTTTGATTAGTTCTTCTTTTGAAAAATCTTGCAATACTTCGTTTATTGAAGGAAGGTACGGGTCTATATCATGATTAATTTCGGTATCCTTTATTTTATTTGCCAAATGAAAAAGTTGCACTTCGCAAATTTCCATTCCGGAAGGAATTTCTTTTTTAATGAATTTCTTTTGGATTTTCTTTTCAATTGCGTGAATTTTACGTTGTTCACTTTTTGAAACAATCACCATAGAAACTCCTGTTTTACCGGCACGTCCGGTTCTTCCGCTACGGTGTGTATAGGTTTCAATCTCGTCGGGAAGTTGATAATTAATTACGTGTGTAATGTCTTCTACATCAATTCCTCGTGCAGCAACATCGGTTGCTACAAGCATTTGAATTTGGCGGGTTCTAAATGATTTCATCACCAAATCGCGTTGGTTTTGACTTAAATCGCCGTGTAATGCAGCTGCGTTATACCCATCTTCAATGAGTAATTCGGCAACTTTTTGTGTATCTCTTTTGGTTCGGCAAAAAACTACTGAAAAAATAGACGGATTTGCATCTGCCAATCGTTTTAAGGCTTGGTACCGATCACGCGCATTTACCAAATAGTATTCGTGGGTAACGGTAGATGCTCCTATGTTTTTTCCTCCTATGGTAATTTCCACAGGTGTATGCATAAATTTTTTGGCAATGGTAGCTACTTCTTTTGGCATTGTTGCACTAAAAAGCCAAGTGCTTTTGTCTTTTGGAGAATGGGATAGAATTTCGGTAATGTCTTCATAAAATCCCATATTAAGCATCTCGTCTGCCTCATCGAGTACGCAATATTCAATTTTTGAAATATCAATCATTCGTCTGCCAATCATATCTTTCATCCTTCCGGGAGTAGCAACAATAATTTGTGCTCCTTTTTTAATATTGCGGGCTTGGTCTGTAATACTGGCACCTCCATAAACGGCAACCACATTAAGACCTTTGCAGTACTTGCCGTAATTTTTAAGTTCGTTGGTGATTTGTAAACAAAGTTCGCGAGTGGGCGATAAAATAAGACCTTGTGTGGTTTTGCTATCGATGTTAATTTTTTGTAACATCGGGAAACCAAATGCGGCTGTCTTTCCGGTTCCGGTTTGTGCCAGAGAAACCAAGTCGGTTTCTTCGTTTAATAAAATCGGGATTGTTTTTTCTTGTACGGGAGAGGGTGTTGTAAAACCCATATCCTCAATTGCCTTTAAGAAATTTTCTTCAAGACCTAACGCTTTAAATGCATTCATAAAAATAGTATGTAATAAAATTTATTTGTGCGTTATTTGGAAGTGTTCGACAAATAAATAACCTATACTACTTCTTTTAACGCTACCTCACCCTGAGGTTTTTCAAGGCGCAAATATACGCTAATTATTGGGATAACCTATTTTGTTTAATTTTTGAGTATTCGTTTCTGTTTTCTGCTATACATAATTGTTACTAAAATTACATACACAGCACAGAATAATAAAATACTACTTTTTTGAAAAGGGAGAACATTGTTTATATTAGTAAAGTAGACATTAAATATCATATGAATCATTGAAGATAGTATTAGAGATTTAGACTTATCTGCAACAACTCCAATTCCTATGCTTCCTCCAAGAACGTATATATAAGATAATAAATGGCTTGCATCTATACCAAAACTTAAATGCCAAAAATACCATAATACGCTTATAATAAAGTATTTATAAATAGTTTTAAAAGATTTTAATTCTGTTTGCAAGTAACCTCTCCAACCATATTCTTCAAAAACAGCATATAGTATAGCAAGTGTTGAAAAAATGTATGTGGATA
>JALWYP010000188.1 GCA_026992695.1 Flavobacteriaceae bacterium | reverse complement strand
CTTATTGTTGTGTTAAATGCATTACGATTATTAGCTTACAAAGAAAAAAAAGCAATAAATAGTTGAATATTGTAATAAAATTTATTTTATTGAATTAGTAATTAACATTAAACTAATTTATTTATTCGATTACTTTGAATGCTCCCAACATAAAACAAGGTTTAAAAGATAATGCTTCCCAGTTTTGGATATTGGTGGTAATCAATGCCTTCGTGGGTGGTATGGTAGGGTTAGAGCGTTCAATCTTACCCGAAATTGCAGAAAAAGATTTTAGCATAAACAGTAATACGGCAATTCTGTCATTTATTATAGCTTTTGGTGTTACTAAAGCTATTACCAATTATTTTACAGGAAAATTAGCTAATAAACTTGGTAGAAAACGCCTGTTAATTATAGGTTGGTTAGTTGCTCTTCCCATACCCTTACTTTTAATTTATGCGCAAAATTGGAATGTAATTATTTTTGCCAATGTATTACTGGGGGTTAATCAAGGTCTTACCTGGTCTAGCACCGTAGTAATGAAAATTGATTTGGTGGGAGAGAAGGATCGCGGATTTGCGATGGGGCTCAATGAGTTTTCGGGATATTTTGCTGTTGGATTGGTTACTTTTTTATCTGCTTTTATCGCCGAAAAATATGGTTTGCGACCTTACCCGTTTTATCTCGGAGTTGTACTTTCGGTTTTGGGATTGGTGTTGTCTATTTTTTTTGTGAAAGATACGCGTCATCATGTAGCTGTAGAAAGTATATCAAGTAAACAAACCAACGTAAAAAGTGTTTTTTTAAATACCACATTTAAAAACCCTAATTTAAGTGCCACGACACAAGCAGGATTGGTAAATAATTTAAACGACGGGATGATATGGGGTTTGCTACCTTTGTTATTGTTAAGTGAAAATTTTGAAAAAAATAGTATCGGTATTATTACCGCTACCTATCCTTTGGTTTGGGGATTGGGGCAATTAGGTACCGGAAAATTAGCCGATTTGTATAATAATAAAAAAATACTATTCTACGGAATGTTGTTGCAGGGTATTGCTATTTCGGTTTTAATACTTGCTAATACACCTTTACACTTTATTGTATTGTGCGCTTTTTTGGGACTAGGTACGGCATTGGTTTACCCAACTTTTTTAGTGGTTATTTCTAAAAACACAACCCCAAATCAACGTCCTGAAAGTATTGGGGTTTTTAGACTGTGGCGAGATTTAGGATATGCAATTGGCGCATTGCTTTCCGGATTGGTTGCAGACGCTTTTGGGTTGCATTATGCCATATTGGTTATAGGGTTTATAACCATACTTTCTTCAATAATCGTTAAAATAAGAATGAAATCAGATATTATTTAACATACTTTTAAAATTATATATTTTTGTTTTCGTATATTTGTAATTAGTTATGAAGCAATTTGTTCACAAAGTGGTATCTATCTTTATGGCATTTGTAGTCTTATTTTCTACCATGCCGTTTACTGTGGACATGCATTATTGTGGCGATTCATTGGTTGATGTAGCTGTTTTTTCAAAAGCTAAAAATTGTGGAATGCAAATGGAAGATTTTTCTTTTTGTAAGATTCCAATCGTAAAAAAAGATTGTTGTAAAGAAAAACAACTCATTCACCAAAGTGAAGATACTTTTCAGCCGGATTTTCATAAAATTACTTTCAACCAACAACTCTTTATCGTTTCATACGTATATACGTATATAAATCTTTTTGAAGGGCTACAAGAACGCGTAGTTCCTTTTAAATATTACACTCCTCCTCTGGTCGTTAAGGACATTCAGTTACTTGACGAAGTTTTTTTAATTTGATTTTAAAGTAAAACGTAGCATTGTACTCTTAGTTGTGCAAGGTTACACATTCTATTCTCTGTTATTTATTTAATAGAGAAAGCTATTTATTAGCAAAGAAT
>JALWYP010000187.1 GCA_026992695.1 Flavobacteriaceae bacterium | reverse complement strand
CGGAATGGCACTACTAGCTGCTTTTTGGGGAATTTGGCATATTATTTCCGGAATTATTTTGGCAAGCTATTGGTCTAAAAAGAAAATAGTTTAATTTGAAAAAACTGTGGTTACATATTGTACAAATCTATTTGCAAGTGGCTTTTTTGTTTTACTACAAAAAAATAACCGCTTGCTATCAAGCACCCATTTCGTTAGACAAACCGGTGTTGTTTCTTTCCAACCATCAAAATGCCCTGTTAGACCCCTTGCTAATAACCATTAAAAGCAAACGAAAAAATTATTTTTTAACCCGAGCCAGTGTGTTTAAAAATAAACTCGCAGCAAAACTATTTAAGAGTCTGCAAATGCTTCCGGTGTATCGAGTACGGGATGGATTTTCAAACCTTTCTAAAAATCATCAAATATTTTCTATTTGCGCAGAAGTTTTACACAATAATAAATCGATTATTTTATTCCCTGAAGGCAGTCATTCACTCAACCGAAGTGTAAGAAACTTAAGTAAAGGATTTACCCGAATTATTGACGAAACGCTTTCTAAATATCCCAACACCGAAATTCAAATTATTCCGGTTGGGTTAAATTTTCAACACCCGAAAGATTGGGCAGATAGTGTTTCGGTATATTTCGGAAAGCCTATTTTTATCAGTAATTACCTTTCAGAAAATAAAACGGTAAAAGTTAAACAACTAAAAGAAAAAGTAAAACAAGAAATAGCAAAATTAACGACCCACATTGAAACCGGCGAGCAATATACAACAACCGAAAAAAAACTCACCAAAATGCAAGTAGATTATACCAAGCCGGAAGCCGTAAACCAATGTTTAACAAACGGATTTAAGTATAAACACAAAACCGTTTTACCGGCATCGCCACTATTTAAAGTCTTTAGTGTAGGTGTAAAAATTATTTTTTGGTTGCCTTATTTGGTATGGCGAGGTGCTGTTTTGCCCAAAATAAAAGAAGATGAGTTTATCGGGACCTTTCGTTTTGCAGTAATTTTAGCCCTGGCACCTATATTTTTAATCATACAATCTGTTGCAATAGGATATTTATTTTCTTCCTCAACCGGAATATTATTCTTTACTTTTGCATTATTTTTAGCTTGGTTAACACCCAAACTAAGATAAAAATTAACCGTAATGTATTTATTTTCTTATTTTTAAAAGAAATAGTGTAATCTGAAAGCCAAAATGGGTGACCAATAAATGGTTAACAATAAAAAAATAAAAATAACTATTGCAGGTTACAGATAAATACTTAAATTTGCACCCTGTTTAAAATAACCTAAAGATTAAAAGCAATGTCTAAAGTATGTGAGCTTACCGGAAAAAGAGCGATGTTTGGTAACAACGTTTCTCACGCAATGAATAAAACCAGACGTAGATTTAATATTAATCTTGTTAAAAAACGTTTTTATATTCCGGAAGAAGACAAATGGATAACCTTGCGTGTTTCTACATCAGCCTTAAAAACCATCAATAAAAGAGGTATTAGCGCTGTGTTAAAAGAAGCTCGCCAAAAAGGATTTTTAAAAAAATAATAACAACGTATAAAGTCTATATAAAATGGCTAGAAAAGGAAATAGAGTTCAAGTAATTTTAGAATGCACAGAGCATAAAGCAACCGGACTTCCCGGAACATCTAGATACATTACTACCAAGAACAAAAAAAACACACCCGATCGTATGGAGTTGAAAAAATTCAATCCCATTTTAAAGAAAATGACGGTACATAAAGAGATAAAATAATTTATTGAACTTTCTAAAAAAAAAGAGAAACTTCAATTAAAAAATTAAGTTATGGCAAAAAAATCAGTAGCATCGTTACAAACCGGATCAAAACGTTTAACAAAAGCCATTAAAATGGTTAAATCGCCTAAATCGGGTGCTTATACGTTTGTTGAAGCAATTATGGCTCCAGATATGGTAAACGACTGGTTAAACAAAAAATAATTGTTTACACACATACAAGTTACAAGCCACTTTTTTACAAGAGTGGCTTTTTGTATTTTTGCAATACTAATTTGGGCGTTCTCCCCCCCGACGACCAAAAAGTGTCGGGGGAAGACGGGCTTTACGCACTACACGGTAGTTTGCTTCAATCCCTAACGCAACGTAACAATAAAAGGTATGAGTTTTTTTAAAAAAATATTTTCCAAAGAAAAAAAAGAAACCCTCGATAAAGGACTTGAAAAGTCTAAAAAATCTTTCTTTGATAAACTAAGCAAAGCCGTTGCCGGAAAAAGCAAAGTAGATGCTGAGGTTTTAGATAATCTTGAAGAGGTTTTAGTAACGAGTGATGTAGGAGTAGATACCACTCTTAAAATCATAGACCGTATCGAAGAACGAGTAGCCAAAGACAAATACTTAGGCACCGACGAACTCAACAAAATCCTACGAGAAGAAATTGCAGGTCTTTTAAGCGAAACAAACATAGGAGATGCCACAACCTTTACAATTCCCGAGCAAAAAGATCCCTATGTAATTATGGTAGTAGGTGTAAACGGGGTTGGTAAAACCACTACGATAGGTAAATTGGCACATCAATTTAAAAAAGCCGGAAAAAAAGTAGTACTTGGTGCAGCCGACACCTTTAGAGCAGCAGCTATAGACCAATTGCAAATTTGGGCAGACCGAACCGAAGTTCCTATTGTTAAACAAAAAATGGGAAGCGACCCCGCTAGTGTTGCCTTTGATACGCTACAAAGTGCCGTTACTCAAAACGCTGATGTGGTAATTATAGATACTGCCGGCAGGTTGCATAACAAAGTAAACTTAATGAACGAACTCACCAAAGTAAAGCGGGTAATGCAAAAAGTAATACCCAATGCGCCTCACGAAGTTCTTTTGGTTTTAGATGGCTCTACCGGACAAAACGCTTTTGAACAAGCTAAACAATTTACTGCCGCTACCGAAGTTACCTCATTAGCCGTTACTAAATTAGACGGAACCGCAAAAGGAGGCGTGGTAATTGGCATTAGCGATCAATTTCAAATTCCGGTTAAGTATATAGGTGTAGGTGAGGGGATTGAAGACTTACAAGTGTTTAATAAATACGAGTTTGTAGATAGCTTTTTTAAGTAAAAAAAAGCTGTTTTACACTTAAAAGTAAAACAGCTTTTGTCTTTATTTACCATTGGTAAATATGTCCTTCAGTTGTGTAATAATACCACCGTTTCCGTTTAAGGTTATTTCACCAATTTTATCTGCTATTTTTTCTACATATTCCATTTCTTTTAACTTAAATAACATGGTGTTTTCTTCCATTAGTTTTGCTGTGTTTAACAAACTTCTGGTAGAGGCGGTTTCTTCCCTTCTTGTAATAACGTGGGCTTGTGCTTGTTTTTGAGCAATAATAACTTGGTTCATAATAGTTTTCATCTCTCCGGTTAAGATAATATCTTTCATTCCGCTTGCTATTAAAACGACACCTAGTTTTGTTGCGGCTATTTTTGTGTCTTCAAAAACAGCTTTCGCAATTTTATTTTTATTTTCCAATAATTCATCTAAGGTGTAAGCACCAACAAAAGCACGTAATGCCAACTGCAAAGCAGTATATAATTGTAATTTAAATGCATTGTTTTCTAACAAGGCTTTTTCTACATTTATCACTTGATATTGCGCTGTAAAATTAATTCTTATAGTTGCTTTGTCTTTGGTTAACAGCTCTTGTCCTGTTATTTCCATTTGTTGCTTTCTGGTATCTATCTTTTCCACTTTTATGGATGTATGGTTTTTCCAAAATCGGTATGTTCCGGCAGTAAGTATTTTTATAAATACATCGTCAACCAGTAATACGGCTTTTTCAAAAGCAGCAACTTCAAAAGTTCTTACAAAGCTGCTTAAAGCACTAGAAGAAAGTAAATTTTTATCAATTTCTTCGGTGATATAAATTTTACTTGTATCTATTTTGGTAAACGTGTATTTTATTAAATCGTTCCAAAAAATGTATCTTCCTACGGTAAGCACTTGGTTAAAGATATTGTTTTTAAATACCAAAACCAGTTGGTTATCGGTAACTTCTATTACGTGCCACATGGCTACTAAATCTTTGTTTTTTAGTAAAATATCTGTGGAGGTAATGCTTCCGTTAAAGGATTCAGCTTTATTGTAGCGTATTACTTTTTCGCCAAAAGTTAACCAGTGAGTTCCTTCTTTAATTACGCGTTTAAAGTTTTCTTTTTTGAAAACCAAACCTACAAATCCTTCTTTTATTCTAATTCGTTTCATTTTAAAATTATTTAATTGGTTATACATAAGCTATCTGTAACGGAGATAGTCTTTTCTTTTTTAAACAACTGAGGCACCTACTTTTTTTAAAACGGAATGCCGGTTTTTTATCAATAAAAAATAAAAGGTTGCAGTGACATTAGTTTTGTGTTTTTTGAATGTAAAATTTCATCCGCTATACAAATTAAATCTCCTTGCAAGCAATTATTTTTTAAATAATGCTATACTTTGGTATTTCAAAGTTTTTAAAAAAGTGCAAAGCTTTTGCTCAGGCACACTCAATTGTTTTTTTTATTTTTCAAGTATTCTTGAAAAAAAGCCGACGTGACAGGTCGGTGATTCTGTTTTACAAGCGAATCTACTTGGGGATTAAGAGGTATAAGCTCTTCTTCCAATTAACCTACAACCAAAATGTAGTGCTCTACCACTGAGCTATAAGATCGTTAAAGATCTTAACCGGATTCGAACCGATGCGCTTTTTAATGGGCTAACCAAACTGAGTTGTCTCAAAAATGAGGGTGGGATTTGACCCCACAACAGTCAGATTAACAACAATTTTATGGATAAACGGTTAAAACCTTCAAGTCAAGTTGAACATAAAATCATCATACCATAGGCAACGATTTATGCAATGGTGCTATACCGAAACACCTAACAAGACTTGCTTGATATTTTTACAATGCACCGACGGGACTCGAACCCGTACCTTCTCGGGAGACAACCGAGTGCTCTAGCCTTTGAACTACGGTGCTTTGTAAACCGCCCCAATTATTTTTTGGAGCGGTTTTTCTTTTTCTCCTTTCTTTTATGGTTTTTTTTCTTTTTTTTGTTCTTCTTTTTAAGCATTTTGTTTTTTACGCGTTGCTTTTCGCCTTTTATATACGTTGCAAAATCGTTGTTACAAGCTATTTTTTCGGCTTCTTTAAAAGCTTTAAAGGCTTTTTTATACTGCTTTTGTGCTTCGTATAAATACCCTTTAATGTTGTATAACATACCTTTATTTGTTGCCTTAATAGTAAAAGCAAAATCTAAAAGTTTTTGAGCTTCGCTAAAGTCTTCGTTATAGATTAGCATATATAGATAGTCCGGATAGATTTTTGGGTTTTCCAAGTCTATTGTTAATGCTTCACTAAAATAAGCGATGGCTCTTTTGTAATTTTGCAAATGGTATCCGTAAATTTTACCCATTAACAACAAAGCTTCGGTGTCTTTATCGTTATATGATAAGGCATAATTTAATGCCTCTATAGCCTCTTCTAAGTTGTATGGGTATGCATCTAATGCCTTAAACAAGTATATGTTGTTTGTGTCCATTACGTTTTATTTAAATTATTTATTATATCGGCTTTAGCCGAGTATTTACCGTAACGGAATTGCTGTTATCTTTTTAAAAAAGACATAAAAAAAATCCGAAACGGTTTTACTTTGCTTCGGATTTTATCATAGAGAAGTTTTTTTAATCTATTTACAATCTCGAAGCCATTTATCAAAAGTATCACTCGGTGATACTGCTTGATACATTTTACGATTTACTAACATAGCTTCTTGTGTTTTAGTTTGTACTGTTTTTAGTGCTTTTGTTTGGTTACAAATGCGGTGCAAAGATGAAACAATATTTTTAATTTCCAACAAAAAAATAAAATTTATTTTACTGTTTATCAAATAGTTACGTTGATTTTAGTGAATATAATTCCTGTCCGCTTTTGGCAGATAGTTGGAGATTTTTACAAGTGTTTGAAACCAAGATTTTTATCATCCAATTAATTTTCCTGTATGTTCTTTACCAATATTTTATTCTTTTTAAAATTTTTTAATACGAAGCAAAAAAAAACGTCCTTTTTTAAGGACGCTTGTATAAAACTTTATTTATTTTTTGCTTTTTACAGTAAAAATAAGTTATAAAACGCCCTGTTTAGACTCATTGAAAATCCATTTTCAAGATCTATCCACAGTTTTGTGTTAAAAACCGTGTTTGGGATACGATATGTATTTTTTTGTTTCATAACGGGGGCAAATATATAAAATTTATTTTTTGCTTTTCAAATAGCCTACAAATTAAAATCACCCGTTTTACTTTGTATTTGTTTTTTAAAGTAAAACGGGTGAATAAAAATTCCTATTGTTGCTTATTGTTTATTTGTTTCCAAGCATTAATAGTTCATTACAAACTACCTCTGTGGTGTAGCGTTTGTTGCCGTCTTTGTCTTCCCAAGATCGGTTGCTAAGTTTGCCTTCTATGGCAACTTCTTTTCCTTTGGTTACAAAACTCTCGATAATTTCGGCGGTTTTTCCCCAAGCTACTACATTGTGCCATTGCGTATCTGTGACGCGTTCGCCTTTTGCATTTTTATAGCTTTCGTTGGTAGCGAGGCTAAATTTTGCTAATTTTTTACCACTTTCCAGGGTGATAATTTCCGGGTCGTTTCCTAAGTTTCCAATCAACTGTACTTTGTTTCTAAGTGTGTTCATACTAATTTAATTTTAAGGGTTAAACAGTTAAGATT
>JALWYP010000186.1 GCA_026992695.1 Flavobacteriaceae bacterium | reverse complement strand
ACCGGGTTTACTTACTCGTTGTATTTTTTTGATAACAGGGTCTTTACTTAATCTATCATATTTTAAGGCTATTTTAATAGTACCCTGAGCACCATTATCGTCTTCAAATTTATAACTAAGTATATATCCTTGGTCAAACAATATTTTTGTAATGTCTTTTTTAATTTTTGAAGCGGGAACTTCTACAACTCTGTGTCCTGCTTGTACGGCATTTCTAACTCTGGTTAGAAAATCTGCTATTGGATCTGTGTTCATCTTTCTTGCTTTATAATATTGTTATTACCAACTTGCTTTTCTAACTCCGGGAATTAAACCTTTATTAGCCATTTCACGAAACATTACACGTGAAATACCAAATGTTCTCATATACCCTTTTGGTCTTCCGGTTAATTTGCAACGATTGTGCATTCGTACCGGTGATGCATTTTTAGGTAGCTTTTGTAAACCTTCCCAATCGCCTGCCTCTTTAAGTGCTTTGCGTTTGGCAGCATATTTTGCTACTGTTTTTGCTCTTTTTACCTCACGGGCTTTCATTGATTCTTTAGCCATCTCTTAATTCTTTTTAAAAGGTAATCCTAATTCGGATAATAATGATTTTGCTTCTTTATCTGTTTTTGCAGATGTTACAAAGGTAATGTTCATACCTTCTATTTTCTTTACTTTATCGATATCGATTTCGGGAAAAATAATTTGCTCGGTAACACCTAGCGAATAATTTCCTCTTCCGTCAAAACCGGTTGCTTTAATGCCATTAAAATCACGTACTCGAGGAAGTGCGCTGGTAATAAGTCTATCTAAAAACTCATACATACGTTCTCCTCTAAGAGTTACCATTGCACCAATGGGCATTCCTTTACGTAATTTAAAACTTGCTACGTCTTTTTTGGAGATAGTAGCTATAGCTTTTTGTCCGGTTATTTTTGTTAGTTCGTCTACAGCATATTCGATTAACTTTTTGTCTGCAACGGCAGCTCCAACACCACGAGAAACAACTATTTTCTGTAGTTTTGGTACTTGCATTACATTCTTGTAACCAAATTCTTCTGTTAGTGCGTTTATCACGCGACTACTAAACTCTTCTTTAAGTCTTGGTGTATATCCCATAACTAGATTACTTGATTTGATTTTTTAGCAAATCGTACTTTTTTTCCATCTTCCATTTTATAACCTACACGTGTTGGTTTTCCCGTTTTGGGATCAACAAGTGCTAAGTTTGAAATATGAATGGGAGCTTCTTTTTTAATAACCCCACCTTGTGGATTATTTGCACTTGGTTTTTCGTGTTTTGAAACCAAATTAACTCCTTCTACTATTGCTTTGTTTTTCTCAATTAACACTTTTAGCACGTTACCTTCAGAACCTTTATGTTCTCCAGCAATAACGACTACATTGTCTCCTGATTTTATTTTAAGCTTTGTCATCTTAAATTTTGTATTAAAGCACCTCGGGTGCCAATGATACTATTTTCATAAATTGTTTATCACGAAGCTCTCTGGCAACGGGTCCAAAGACACGTGTCCCAATCATTTCGCCTTGGGCATTTAATAATACACAGGCGTTATCATCAAAACGGATGTATGAGCCGTCTGGTCTTCTAACTTCTTTTACGGTACGAACAACAACCGCTTTGGTTACTGCTCCTTTTTTGATATTTCCGTTAGGAGTTGCTTCTTTAACCGTTACTACGATTTTATCTCCAATAGAAGCATATCTTTTTTTTGTACCGCCTAACACTCTAATTGTGAGCACTTCTTTTGCTCCCGTGTTATCTGCTACTTTTAGTCTTGATTCTTGTTGTATCATGATTACTTCGCTCTATCAATTATTTCTACTAACCTCCAACATTTGGTTTTACTTAAAGGACGTGTTTCCATAATCCTTACTTTATCACCTTCGTTGCAGTCGTTTTTCTCATCGTGTGCAACATATTTTTTTGTTTTCAACACGAATTTTCCGTACATAGGATGTTTTACTTTTTTTACTTCGGCAACAACAATAGATTTATCCATTTTGTTACTGGTAACAATACCTATACGTTCTTTTCTTAAATTTCTTTTTTCCATCTTACAGCTTTGCACTATTGTTGTGCTTCTCTTTTAGTTAGTTCTGTCGCAATTCGCGCAATGTTTTTTCTATGCGTTCTTAGTTGAATTGGATTTTCCAACGGTGTAATGGCATGTGCCATTTTAAGGTCTACATATAGCTTTTTAAATTCTACTATTTGTTCTTTAAGCTCCGCTGTTGATGCCTTTGTTATTTCTGATTGTTTCATAATTAGCATTTCAAATATTAAGCTTGATAATCTCTAGAAATAATAAATTTTGTTTTTACCGGAAGCTTTTGTGCTGCGAGGCGCAATGCTTCTTTGGCAGTGTCTAGATTTACTCCTGATACTTCAAACAAAATTCTACCTGGTTTTACAACAGCTGCATAATATTCTACAGCACCTTTTCCTTTACCCATACGTACTTCAAGAGGCTTTTTAGTAATGGGTTTGTCTGGGAATATCATAATCCACAGAGACCCTTCTCTTTTCATATAACGGGTAGCGGCAATACGCGCTGCTTCTATTTGACGAGCCGTCAAAAAATTTGAATCTAAAGACTTAATACCAAAAGTTCCGTATGAAAGTTGGTTGCCTCTTCCGGCATTACCTTTCATGCGTCCTTTTTGTTGTTTGCGGTATTTTGTTCTCTTAGGTTGTAACATTTTTCTTTAATTTTAAAAAATTACTTTCTACGACGTGATCTGTTTCCACCTCGTCCTGAATTTCCTTTTCCTCCTTTTTTAGAAAGACCTACTAATGGAGAAAGTTCTCTTTTTCCATAAACTTCACCTTTCATAATCCATACTTTTACACCCAGTCTACCATAAGTAGTGTGTGCTTCAACCAACGCATAATCTATATCTGCTCTAAAAGTAGATAGAGGAATACGTCCGTCTTTGTAAGACTCTGAACGTGCCATTTCCGCACCGTTTAAACGTCCTGAGATTTGAACTTTAATTCCCTCTGCATTCATACGCATGGCAGCCGCGATAGCCATTTTTATGGCTCTACGGTATGAAATACGATTTTCAATTTGGCGAGCAATACTTGCTCCTACTAATTGTGCATCGAGTTCGGGTCTTTTAATCTCGTGAATGTTTATTTGTACGTCTTTTCCGGTAATTTTTTTGAGTTCTTCTTTAAGCTTGTCTACCTCCTGTCCGCCTTTACCGATTATAATACCGGGTCTGGCAGTGGTGATAGTAACGGTTACAAGTTTAAGGGTGCGCTCTATGATTACCCTAGACACACTAGCTTTGTTTAAACGAGCATGAACGTATTTTCTAATCTTGTCGTCTTCGGCTAGTTTGTCGCCGTAGTCGTTACCTCCGTACCAGTTGGATTCCCATCCTCTAATAATACCTAAGCGGTTTCCGATTGGATTTGTTTTTTGTCCCATTTAAAATTAGCTTTGTGTGTTATCGTTTGCTCCTAAAATCACGGTTACATGATTGGAACGTTTTCTTATTCTATGTGCCCGACCTTGTGGTGCGGGTCTAAGTCTTTTTAGCATAGTTCCGCTGTCTACTCTAATCTCTTTGATAAAAAGATCGGCGTCTTCAACAGATGCGTCTTCATTTTTAGCTTGCCAGTTTGCAATTGCCGAAAGGACTAATTTCTCAAGTCTTCTGGAGGCTTCTTTTTGGCTAAACTTTAAAATATTAAGCGCTTTGTCAATTTTTTCACCTCTTACTAAATCTGCAACTAATCGCATTTTTCTGGGTGATGTTGGGCAATTATTCAATTTAGCAAAGTACATTGTTTTCTTTGCTTCCTTGATTTTTTCTGCTCTTTCTCTTTTACGAACTCCCATGGCTTATTATTTTTTTCCTTTATTTTTTGCACCTGCGTGACCACGGAATGATCGTGTAGGCGAAAATTCTCCTAATTTATGTCCTACCATATTTTCAGTAATGTAAACAGGTACAAATTGTTTTCCGTTGTGTACTGCAATGGTTTGTCCTACAAAATCGGGTGTAATCATTGAAGCTCTTGACCATGTTTTTATCACGGTTTTTTTATTTGCTTCTACGTTTTGTAGTACTTTTTTCTCTAGTTTAAAATGAACGTAAGGTCCTTTTTTTAATGATCTTGCCATAATTTAATTATTTCTTTCTACGTTCTATAATGTATTTATTACTTGCTTTTGTTTTAGAACGGGTTCTGTATCCTTTTGCAGGGATTCCGTTTCTTGATCTTGGATGACCACCTGATGATTTTCCTTCACCACCTCCCATTGGGTGATCTACAGGATTCATTACTACCGGTCTAGTTCGAGGTCTTCTTCCTAACCATCTTGTTCTACCAGCTTTACCAGATACTAATAATTGGTGATCGCTATTAGATACAGCGCCAATTGTAGCCATACAAGTGGAAAGAATTAAACGTGTTTCTCCTGAGGGTAATTTTACGGTTGCAAATTTTCCGTCACGAGCCATTAATTGAGCAAAAGCTCCTGCGCTGCGTACTAATGCAGCACCTTGTCCGGGATGTAACTCAATACAAGATATAATGGTACCAAGCGGGATGCTAGAAAGTGGCATTGCATTTCCAATTTCGGGAGCTACTTTATCTCCTGAAACGATATTTTGACCTACTTGAAGTCCGTTTTGTGCGATAATATAGCGCTTTTCTCCATCTTGGTAGTTTAATAGGGCTATAAATGCAGTACGGTTAGGGTCGTACTCTATACTAGCAACAGTTGCCGGAATTCCGGTTTTGTTACGTTTGAAATCGATAATTCGATATCTTTTTTTATGACCTCCCCCGCGATAACGCATGGTCATTTTTCCTTGATTGTTTCTACCGCCAGAACGTTTTTTCGGAGTTAATAAACTTTTCTCCGGCTTATCAGTTGTAATGGCATCGTATCCGTTTACAACTCTAAATCGCTGTCCTGGGGTGATAGGTTTTAATTTTCTTACTGACATTTTTGTCTTTTTTTATCCAATTATTATTGGATGTTATTGTAAAAATCTATTGTATCACCTTCCGCCACCTGTACTATTGCTTTTTTAATTGCATTAGTTTTACCAGTTTGAACTCCCGATTTTGTGTATCGAGTATTTCTATTTGGGCGAACATTTATTGTGCGAACTTTAGTAACAGAAACATCATAAGCAGCTTCAACTGCTTTTTTAATTTCTACCTTATTCGCCTTAGGATGAACTACAAAGCTATAGCGGTTGAAATCTTCAACGTCTGCTGTAGCTTTTTCGGTTATTATAGGTTTAATTAAGATATTCATTGTTTCTATTTACTTAAATTTTGTTCAATTCCTTCTAAAGAACTCTCAAATAATACTACGCTGTTTGCATTCATTATTTTGTAAGTACTTAATTCTGAATTAATTATAACTTCTGTTCTCTTTAAATTACGAGAGGACAAATATAGGTTTTTATTTGATTCACCCAACACAAATAAAGATTTTTTACCGTCTAACCCTAAAGCGGATAAAATGGTAGTAAAATCTTTTGTTTTGGGAGTTTCTAAAGTAACATCTTCTACAACGATAATAGCTTTGTTTGTAGCTTTCATACTTAAAGCAGATTTACGAGCTAATCGTTTAAGGTTTTTATTAAGTTTAAAAGAGTAGTTTCTTGGTCTTGGACCAAACATTCTACCTCCGCCTCTAAATACACCAGACTTGATGCTACCTGCACGTGCTGTACCGGTACCTTTTTGTTTTTTAATCTTACGTGTGCTTCCTGTTATTTCGGCACGCTCTTTAGCTTTGTGTGTTCCTTGTCTTTGATTGGCAAGGTATTGCTTTACATCAAGATACACAGCGTGATTGTTAGGCTCTATACCATACACCTCCTTAGAAAGTTCTACTTTCCTTCCGGTGTCTTTTCCGTTTTTATCTAATACTGCTACCTTCATTATTTCTGAATCGTTACATAAGCATTTTTGTGTCCGGGTACACACCCTTTAACAACAAGTAGATTCTTTTCGGGAACTACTTTTAATACTTTTAGGTTTTGTACTTTTACTGTTTCATTTCCCATTTGTCCTGCCATTTTCATTCCTTTGAAAACACGTGCAGGGTAGGAAGCTGCTCCAATTGATCCGGGAGCTCTTAATCGGTTATGTTGACCGTGTGTGGCTTGACCTACACCGGCAAAGCCGTGTCGTTTTACAACGCCTTGGAACCCTTTTCCTTTTGAGGTTCCGGCAACGTCAACAAACTCGCCTTCTATAAAATGTTCTACGGTGATGGTATCACCTAATTTGTATTCTTCTTCAAATCCTTGGAATTCTACGACTTTTCGTTTTGCAACGGTTCCGGCTTTTTTTGCGTGCCCTTCGGCAGCTTTAGTAGCCTTCTTTTTGTCATCGAAACCAAGTTGAAGAGCATCATACCCGTCAACCTCTTTGGTTCTGACTTGGGTGACAACACAGGGACCTACTTCTAAAACGGTACACGGAATGTTTTTTCCGTTTTCGTCAAAGAGGCTGGTCATTCCTATCTTTTTTCCAATTAACCCAGACATATTGATTTTAGATTTATGATTTTGGTTTTCTGATGTTAGAAAATCCGCAATCTGTTTAATTAATTATTTTTTACTTACTAAAACAGGGTCAAAATATATTCAACCCTGAATGCTATTTTGTTTCCGTTTTTCCTTTGCTCGAAGCTCCGGACATGTTTATTCTGAATTTATTTCAGAATATTTTCAATTTTAGTTCAAAAGATT
>JALWYP010000185.1 GCA_026992695.1 Flavobacteriaceae bacterium | reverse complement strand
GCCTTAATGACCAGTTATAAATTGTTGTGGGATGATTTCTGTTCTTGGTTTTTAGAAATGGTTAAACCTCCGTTTGGCGAGCCAATTGCACAAGAAACATTTACAAACGTTATTGCAATTTTAGAAAATAACTTAAAGGTATTACATCCTTTTATTCCTTTTATTACTGAAGAAATTTGGCAACATATTAAAACCCGAGATGCAAACGAAGCTTTAATAATAGCTTCGATGCCACAAAAAAAAGCATTTGATAACAAACTAATAAAAGAATTTGAGTTTGCTTCGCAAGTAATTTCAGGAATACGAACCATTCGGAAAGAAAAAAATATTTCGTTTAAAGATGCTATTAACCTTTCGGTGATTAATATTGAAAATGCTTCTACCCGGTTTGATACCGTAATTAAAAAATTGGGAAATATAGAAGAATTAACTTACACAAAAGAAAAACTTGAAGGAGCCTTAACATTTAGGGTTAAATCAAACGAGTATTTTGTACCTGTTTCCGGAGCTATTAATGTAGAAGAAGAAATAACCAAATTAGAAGAAGAGTTAAAATACACCGAAGGATTTTTAAAAAGTGTACAAGGAAAACTTAAAAACGAACGTTTTGTAAACAATGCACCCGAGAATGTGGTTGCTAATGAACGCAAAAAGGAAGCAGATGCGCAGTCAAAGATTAAGATTTTAAAAGCTCGTATAAAGGGGCTTAAATAAAATTTTAAACCGTTTTTTGTACTACTTCAAAAATATGCCCTTCGTCGCATTTTAAAGTTTTCGAAGGGTATTTTAGTAGTAGCGCATAGTCGTGTGTTGCCATTAAAATGGTATTGCCTTGTTGGTTTATTTCTTGAAGTACTTGCATTACTTCTACACTGGTTTGAGGGTCAAGATTACCTGTGGGTTCGTCGGCAAGGATTAGCTCAGGGTCATTTAACAAGGCACGAGCAATGGCAATGCGTTGTTGTTCGCCACCCGATAATTGATGCGGAAATTTATAGGCTTTGGTTTTCATAGAAACTTTATCCAATACTTCATTAATTCGATTGTCTATTTTGGCTTTATCCTTCCACTCGGTGGCTTTTAAAACAAAGAGTAAATTATCGTAAACCGTTCTGTCTGTAAGCAATTTAAAATCTTGAAATACCACCCCCAATTTTCTGCGTAAAAACGGAATTTCTTTTTCCTTCAATGATGCTAAATTATAACCTACAATACTTCCTTCGCCTTCGGTTAACGGCAAATCGCCATACAAGGTTTTCATAAAGCTGCTTTTACCGCTTCCGGTTTTTCCTATTAAATAAACAAATTCTCCTTTATTAATAGATAAAGTAACATCGGAAAGTATTAGACTTTCACGCTGAAAAATCTTAGCATCTTTAAGTTGCAATACAGGTGTAGCCATATTTAATTTTCTAACGTATTTAGTTTTTCTTTTAACGCATCTATTTCTTTTTGTTGTTCTAGGGTATAGATGGTTAATTCTTCAATTTTCTGAAGCAAAAGTAAGTTCATTTCTTTTAATGATAATCCGTTTTTAGCAATTTCTTTAGCCGATGGTACATCAGGCAAGTGATGGTTTTGTTTAATAAAACTTTCTACTTCTTTAAGCGAACGTAGTTTGTAGTTGTTGTTAGTGTTTCCGGTATAATAGTTTTCAAAAACATAATCGGGAGCAACCGCTCCGTTTAAATCTACCAATACTTCTTGGGTGTGAATTTTCCCCTTAACGGTTAAAAGTTGGTCTGGTGTTTTGGTACCTATACCTATTTTTCCGTTTTTTTCGGTAATGTTTTTATAACGGCGTTGTCCCATTGCAGTTACACTACAAGCAAGGAAAACTAAGAACCATTTTATTAAAAGATTTTTACACAGCTTATAAAGTATTCGATCTTCAAAAAGAAGAGCTCATTGTAAACATCGCTTTTGAAG
>JALWYP010000184.1 GCA_026992695.1 Flavobacteriaceae bacterium | reverse complement strand
GGAAATACTATTGATATTGAAGTTAAATTAGAATTGATAAAACAATAGCTTTATTAATTTTATATACAAAAAGACCGGATGCTTTGTATCCGGTCTTTTTGATTATTATAAATGTGATAAAAAATTACTCCCCAAATGCTGCTGCTACTCCGGCAGAAAGACGTTTATAAGTACCGCTTTCTAATCGTTCTCGTATTGCTGAAAATGCATTTAAAGTTTCTTCTACATCTTGTAAGGTATGCGAAGCCGTAGGAATCATACGTAATAAAATAAGCCCTTTGGGTATTACAGGATATACTACAATGGAGCAGAAAACACCATGATTTTCACGTAAATCTTTTACTAATGCCATTGCTTCAGGTACCGATCCTTTAAGGTAAACCGGAGTTACACAACTCTGTGTGGTTCCAATATCAAATCCACGTTCTTTCAGTCCTCCTTGTAAAGCATTTACGTTCTCCCATAGTTTTTCTTTTAACTCGGGCATGGTACGTATCATATCCAAACGTTTTAATGCGCCTACCACCAACTGCATTTGTAAGGATTTGGCAAACATTTGTGAACGTAAGTTATATTTAAGATAATTAATTATTTCTTCATCAGCTGCAATAAAGGCACCGGTACTAGCCATAGATTTTGCAAATGTGGCAAAATAAACATCAATATCATCTTGGACACCTTGTTCTTCTCCGGCTCCGGCTCCGGTTTTTCCTAGTGTTCCAAAACCGTGTGCATCATCTACAAATAATCTAAAATTATATTTCTTCTTTAACGCTACTATTTCTTTAAGTCTTCCTTGTTCTCCTCGCATTCCGAAAACTCCTTCCGAAATAAGCAAAATACCACCACCCGTTTTATTGGCAACTTTTTCGGCTCGTTTAAGGTTTTTTTCAATACTTTCCATATCATTATGTCGATAGGTAAAGCGTTGTCCCATATGTAAGCGTACACCGTCTATAATACAAGCATGCGCATCTACATCATATACAATCACATCGTCTTTACCCACCAAGGCATCGATGGTAGAAACCATTCCTTGATATCCGAAATTCAATAAATAAGCGGCTTCCTTTTTTACAAAAGCGGCTAGTTCATTTTGCAATTGTTCATGTAATTCTGTATGACCACTCATCATACGTGCGCCCATAGGATAAGCAGATCCATATTTAACCCCTGCTTCTGCATCAACTTTTCTTACTTCGGGGTGATTGGCTAAGCCTAAATAATCATTTATACTCCAAGTAATTACTTCTTTGCCTTGAAATTTCATTCGGTTTGAAATTTCACCTTCTAATTTGGGAAATACAAAATATCCTTCAGCTACTTCTGCCCATTTTCCCAATGGTCCTTTGTCTTTATAGATTTTATCAAATAAATCTCTCATCATTGTTTGTGTTGTTTCGGTGCAAAATTAACTAAATAATTGAAACTCATAGTTTATTCTAAAAAATTATTGTCAACAAAAAAACCGCTGTAAAAGTTAATTTCTACAGCGGTTTTAAAATTTATTATTCAGTTTATTATTTAATATACTCAATTTCAGTAGATTCCACGTTTACAGCATCTAAGAATCCTTGTTGTTTCATCCAATCGTCACTGTAAATCTTACTCATATAACGAGAACCGTGATCGGGGAAAATAACAACTACAATACTGTTTTTATCAAAAATTCCTTCTTCTGCCAGTTGTTTTATTCCTTGCATGGCGGCTCCGCTGGTATAACCTACAAATAAACCTTCTGTTTTTGCTAACTCACGAGCGGTATGCGCACTATTTTCATCGGTTACTTTAATAAAACGGTCTATATGATCAAAATCTGTTGCCGTAGGAATAAGGTTTTTTCCTAATCCTTCAATTCGGTACGGATAAATTTCAGACTCATCAAACTCACGGGTTTCGTGGTATTTTTTTAATACAGATCCATAAGCATCGATTCCTATAACTTGTACTTCTGGGTTTTGATCTTTAAGGTAACGGGCAATTCCGGAAATTGTTCCTCCGGTACCGCTACAAGCAATCAAGTGCGTAATTTTTCCTCCGGTTTGTTTCCATATCTCCGGTCCGGTAGACTGATAATGAGCATCTATATTCAGTTCGTTAAAATATTGATTGATATAGATAGAGCCGGGTGTTTCTTTATGAAGTCGTTTAGCTACTTCATAATAAGACCTTGGATCATCTGCCGGCACATGAGCCGGACAAACATATACCGTAGCTCCCATTGTAGTAAGCATATCTATCTTGTCTTTAGACGATTTGCTACTTACTGCCAATATGCACTTGTATCCTTTAATAATACTAACCATTGCTAAGCTAAATCCGGTATTTCCACTGGTGGTCTCAATAATGGTATCACCAGGATTCAATATTCCTTTTTTTTCAGCTTGTTCAATGATGTAAAGTGCGATTCTGTCTTTGGTGGAGTGTCCGGGGTTAAATCCTTCTACTTTTGCTAAAAATGTTCCCTTTAAGTTGGAAGTGATGTTATTAAGCTTAATTAGAGGTGTATTGCCTATAAGCTCTAACACATTGTTGCAGGCTTGTAATTCTCCTTTCATAAAAAGATGTTTTATTTAATCGAAAAGCTTTTTATTTCGATTTAAAAATCGGCACAAATTTACGGTAAAAAATTTAAACTACTCGGTTTTTCCTTCCAAATCTAATAAAAAAGCATATTCTCTAGCCACCTCCTTTAGGGCTTCAAATCTTCCTGAAGCACCGCCGTGTCCTGCTTCCATATTAATATGAAGAAGTAGTAAATTTTTGTCTTTTTTTAGTTCTCTAAGTTTTGCTACCCATTTTGCAGGTTCCCAATATTGCACTTGCGAATCATGTAAACCTGTAGTAACAAGCATATTAGGATAAGTCTTCGCTTCAACATTATCATAAGGCGAATAAGATTTCATATAAAAATAGTATTCTTTCTCGTTAGGATTTCCCCATTCGTCATATTCACCGGTAGTTAACGGAATACTATCGTCCAACATAGTGGTTACCACATCTACAAAAGGTACGGCAGCAACGACACCATGATACAGTTCAGGAGCCATATTTACAACGGCTCCCATCAACAATCCTCCGGCAGAGCCTCCCATTGCGTATAAATGCTCCGGTGAAGTATAATTTTCTTTAATTAAATGTTTTGAAACATCTATAAAATCGTAAAATGTATTTTTCTTTTTTAATAGTTTTCCGTTTTCATACCATTGTCGCCCTAAATACTCTCCTCCTCTTATATGTGCAATAGCATAGATAAATCCTCTGTCTAGCAAGCTTAACCGCACACTTGAAAAGTATGGGTCTATCGTACTGCCGTAGGAACCGTAACCGTATTGTAACAACGGGTTTGTTCCGTCTAATTTTATTCCTTTTCGATACACCAATGACACCGGAATTTTTGTTCCATCTCTTCCGGTTGCCCAGATGCGTTTTTCTTCGTAATTATTTTTATCAAATTTACCTCCCAATACTTCGGTTTCCTTTAAAATGGTTTTTTCTTGAGTATCCATGTTAAAATCAATCACCGAAGCCGGAGTAGTTAACGAGTTGTATCTATATCGCAATACATTTGTATCAAATTCAGGGTTTTGTGAAGGGTAAGCGGTATAGGTTTCGCTAGAGAAAGGTAAATAATATTCATTACTTCCATCCCATCGGCGAATGTGTATTTTGTTTAATCCGTTTTGCCTTTCGCTTACAACCATAAAATCTTTAAAAATCTCAATCCCTTCTAGTAAAACATCTTCTCTGTGCGGAATTACTTCTTTCCAATTTTCCTTCTTTGTTTTGGTTTCGGAAGTTTTCATCAACTTGAAGTTGGTCGCTTTATCTTTATTTGTTAACACATAAAAAGCGTCACCAAAATGTGAGATATTGTATTCCAACCCTCTTTCTCTTGGCTGAAAAACTTTAAATTCACCATTGGGATTGTGTGCGAGAAGTATTCTATATTCGGTTGTTAAAGTACTATACGAACCAATAACCAAATATTTTTTTGATTTGGTTTTATATACAAACGTGCCAAAAGTCTCATCTTTTTCGTGATAAATAAGCGGGTCTTTTTCAGGATTGGATCCTAAGGTGTGCTTGTAAATTTTATCTGCACGAAGTGTCTCTTCATCCTTTCGGGTGTAGAATAACGTTTTATTATCATTTGCCCAAGTGGCACTTCCTGTAGTTACCGGTATACTTTCTTTTAAAATCTTTCCGGTCTCCAAGTTTTTAATATAGATGGTGTATTTTCTTCGGCTAACCGTATCTACTCCAAAAGTAACGAGTTTATTATTAGGACTCACACTCAACCCTCTTAATTGGTAATACGAGTGACCCGCTGCCATTTTATTTACATCAAATAATAATTCTTCAGGAGCATCAAGGCTTCCTTTTTTACGGGTGTATATAGGGTAATCTTTTCCTTTTTCGTAGCGTGTAATGTAAAAATAACCGTTTAATTTATAAGGCACCGACTCATCATCTTCTTTAATCCTACTTTTCATTTCTTGAAACAAATCTTTCTTAAACGTGTCTGTATGTTGCGTAATTGTGTCGTAATAATTATTCTCGCGTTCCAGATAATCTATTACTTCTTCGTTGTCTCTGTCCCGCAACCAATAATAATCATCGATTCTCACATCGCCGTGTTTTTCAAGGTGCTTGGGTATTTTATCTGCTTTTGGGGGACTCAATTTCATTTGTTGTAAAGTGCTAATATTAGAATTGTTTTTTTTACATGAAGTTGCAAAAATAACTGAAAGGATTGTAATGGTGGCAAAAAATTTCATTATAAAAAGGTTGATATATTCTTTAGCAAAATACTAAATTTGCTGAAATAAATTTAAAATATTAAAATTATGTTTGGAGATTTAATGGGAATGATGGGTAAGTTAAAAGAAACCCAAGAAAAAGTAAAGCAAACAAAAGAGCGGTTAAACACTGTCTTTATTGAAGAGAAAAGTACTGATAATTTAGTAACAATACAACTCACTGCCAATAGAGAAATAAAATCGATTAAAATTGATGATCGCTTACTAACCGACAAAGAACAGCTGGAAGATTACTTAATTATTACCCTAAATAAAGCAATTGCAAATGCTACTCAGATTCAAGAAACCGAGCTGGCTGCTGTTGCAAAAGAAGGGATGCCTAACATTCCTGGGTTAAATGGGTTGCTAGGGTAAGTCGTCGTCTTTCATTTCTTACAGTTATTGTTTTTTGACAAAATTTCATAGTACAATTACGGCATTGTATTTGATTTTACATACCTTTGAAATTGAAATATTATGGGACTACTAAAAACACGGAAAAACAAAAAATTTAACTACGAACCTCGTTATTTTAAACATGAAGGAGAGGGAAGTCCTTTTCAAATTGAACACACCTTTGATAAATTTAGAAGCACCGTGGGAGAAAACAAAGGTTTAAAAGCTAGGTTTCATGAAGCTTGGCACGATTTACGAACACCTAATGAGAAAATTGTAACAAAACGTATCTTAATCATCATTGCGATTTTAATCGTGCTGTTTTTATTTATAATTGATTTTGATTTATCGATATTTTTTTCAAATTAATTTATGCCGGACATTATTCAATTATTACCCGATCATGTTGCAAATCAAATAGCTGCCGGTGAAGTTGTACAACGACCTGCATCGGTTGTAAAAGAGCTTTTGGAAAATGCCATAGATGCAAAAGCAACCCAGATAAAACTAGTAGTAAAAGATGCCGGAAAAACACTTATACAAGTAATAGACGACGGAATAGGAATGAGCACAACAGATGCTCGATTGAGTTTTGAACGACATGCAACCTCAAAAATTAAAACAGCAAAAGATCTTTTTAATCTTCATACAAAAGGATTTAGAGGCGAGGCTTTGGCTTCAATTGCCGCAATTGCACACGTAACACTTAAAACAAAAACCCAAGACGCAGAAATTGGTACGCAGCTTATTATTGAAGGAAGCAAAGTAACATCGCAAGAAGCAACGGTAACACAAAAGGGAACTATTATTACCGTTAAAAATTTGTTTTATAACATTCCAGCACGACGCAATTTTTTAAAAAGCAATACTGTAGAAATGCGTCATATCGTAGATGAATTTCATCGCGTGGCATTGGCACACCCTCAAATAAGTTTTACCATGCTCAACAACGGAAGCCCTGTTTTTAATCTTCCGGCTAGTAATTTAAGACAACGTATTGTTGGCGTTTTTGGAAGTAAGACAAATGCCAAATTAGTACCTGTTACCGAAGAAACAGATATTGTTAAAGTTACCGGGTTTGTCTTAAAACCCGAATTTGCAAAAAAAAGTAGGGGTGAACAATTCTTTTTTGTAAACAACCGATTTATAAAAAACGGATACCTGCACCATGCTGTTCTTTCGGCTTTTGAAGGATTAATAAAAGACCGAACCCATCCCGGATATTTTTTATTTTTAGAACTTAACCCACAATCTATAGATATTAATATTCATCCCACCAAAACCGAAATTAAGTTTGAAAACGAGCACGCCATTTATGCTATGCTTCGTGCAACCATAAAACACAGCCTTGGGCAATTTAGTATTGCTCCCGTTTTAGATTTTGAAAAAGATTTGGGTTTTGAAACGCCTCACGAATACCAAAAAAAAACTCCGGTAGCCCCTACAATTGAAGTTGATAGAACGTTTAATCCGTTTCGTGAAGATACTTCAAATGCAAACAAAAAATCCTATTTTAAAAAAGAAAAAAATCCAGCTTGGGAAGCTATGTATGTGGGATTAAAAAATACGGCTATTTCCGAA
>JALWYP010000183.1 GCA_026992695.1 Flavobacteriaceae bacterium | reverse complement strand
ACGGTATATGCATACAACGGTTGAAATGGTTCATAAAAACGATGTAGAAAGTGTAATTAAACTTATTTACGAGTCGTTATTAAATATTAAAAACGGTGATAGTTTTAGTTATTTTGATTAGGTACACTTTTTTCTAATGCAAGCTAAAACTTTTTCGTTTACCGAAACCCAACGCTTTACTCAATGGTGGATATGGTTATTTTTGATAGGATTAGGTTGTATTCCGTTATTCGGAATTTATTATCAACTTATTAAAGGTGAGCCTTTCGGGAATAACCCAATGAGTGACGAGGGATTGGTTCTTTTTTCGGTTTTTATATTTGGATTTATTTGGTTTTTTTATTCGATTAAGTTGATTACCAAAATAGACGCAACAGGAATAGCGGTAAGTTTAACTCCTTTTACCAAAAACCATTTTAACTGGGATACTATTAAAACTATTGAGGTTATAAAATACAATCCGTTATTTACCGGTGGTTTCGGCTTGCGATATACGTTTAAATACGGAACGGTTTACAATATAAAGGGAAACAAAGGTTTTTTAATCACTCTTAAAACCGGTAAAAAGTATCTTATTGGAACACAAAAAGCAGAAGAATTAAAAAAACTGCTACAATAAAACATCTTTTTTCCTACTTTTAAACCGAAAATAAATTTGCCGTGCTGTTTCCTACTTTTGATTTTGGTTTTTTCTTAGTTGTAGTCTATACGCTTTATTGGGTGGTAGATACAAAAAACAGAAAACTTCAAAATACCATCTTATTATTAGCCAGTTATCTTTTCTACGGATTATGGGATTGGCGATTTCTTTTACTACTTTTTTTAAGCTCATTAGTAGATTTTTGGTCGGCAAAACAAATTGAAAAATCTCACAGCAAAAAGCTAAAAAAACGTTACCTATTAATTAGTATTTTTTGGAATCTCGGTGTACTTATCACATTCAAATATTTTGGTTTTTTTATAGAAAATTTCACGCAACTATTTGGGTTGGAACACACTAACGGATATTACTTTTGGAACATTGCCATTCCGTTGGGGTTAAGTTTTTACACGTTTCAGACCATGAGTTATACCATAGATGTGTATCGAGGGAAAATTAAAGCCTCATCCTCTTGGTTAAACTTTTTCGGTTTTGTGAGTTTTTTTCCGCAACTGGTTGCCGGACCCATAGAACGGGCAGGGAAACTATTGCCTCAATTTGAAAATAACAGGCGTTTTTCTATTCAGCAATCTAAAGAAGGTTTACGACAAATACTTTGGGGTTTGTTTAAAAAAGTATTGGTTGCAGATAAATTAGCATTAGGTGTGCAGCTTATTTTTGACAATCCCGAACGATACGGTGCCATTAGCCTTTTTTACGGAGGTGTATTGTTTGCTTTCCAATTGTATTGCGATTTTTCGGGATATACCGATATTGCAATTGGTACGGCTAAATTGTTTGGTTTTAATTTAAGTAAAAACTTTAACATTCCTTATCTGGCAAAAAACATTACGCAATTTTGGCAACGATGGCATATTACCCTTACCCGCTGGTTTACCGATTATGTGTATATTCCGTTAGTAAAAAGTTCTAAAAAAAGAGGAACTGTCTCTCGTGTAATTGCACTTTTTATTACGATGACTTTAGTGGGTTTATGGCACGGTGCCAATTGGACGTTTATTGCGTTTGGAGTGGTAAACGGATTGGCAATGATACTGGAACGCATCCCGTTAAAAGGAAAAAACAATACTCCGGGCAGGTTTTTTGAAAAATCGCCACGAATACTTTCGACGCTGTATATTTTTTTAATATTTACCGTTTCCAGTATTTTTTTCAGGTCTGAAAACATAGAAGAAGCATTGTTTATTCTTCGGCGAATTTTCACTTTTGTGCCCGATGCACACCTTTCAACGCTTATAGGTTTCCCGAAACTAAGTTATTTGTTTTTGATGATTGCCTTA
>JALWYP010000182.1 GCA_026992695.1 Flavobacteriaceae bacterium | reverse complement strand
AAAATGCAGGTTTGGAAAATCAGTGTTTATTTAAAATGTTAAAAATAAAATCATAAGTTTGCCCTGTACTTTACTAGTAGATAAACAATAATTTGCAAAAAAATACTTATTTTAGCACCGCTAAAAACAAAAACATAAATCTTTAATCTTAAACACAATAAAAATGAAAAAAGTACTTTTAATAGTTACTGTATTTTCTGCTGTTTTATTTACATCTTGTAAAGAAAACGCATCAGAAAAAGTAAAAGAAGGCAATGTAGCTGAAGCTGCAAATCGCGACGCAAAAGCAACTCAATTTGCAGCAATGGAATTTGCAGAAAAAGAATTTGACTTTGGTGAAATCCAAAATGGAACCCCTGTAGAGCATTTATTTAAATTTAAAAATACCGGTGATGCTCCTTTAGTTATTGTAAATGCAAAAGCCAGTTGTGGTTGTACCGTTCCTGAATATTCAAAAACTCCGGTTGCACCGGGTGAAGAAGGTGAGTTGCTTGTTAAATTTAACGGAAGAGGTAAAGGAACCGTTAGTAAAACTGTAACCATCACTGCAAATACCAAAACCGGAAAGGAAGTTATTAAAATTAAGGCTTCTATTCAAGGAGATGGAAAAACAAATAACTTGGTGAAAAAAGGTGGTAATATGCTTAAAACAAACAAGTAAGACTCCTTTTATGGAACAATTACAAAGTTTTGCACCTTTGGTGCTTATGTTTTTGGTGGTGTATTTATTTATGATACGCCCGAGTATTAAAAAACAAAAACAAGAAAAAAAGTTTGCAGAAGAACTTAAAAAGGGAGACAGGATTATTACAAAAAGTGGCATGCACGCCAAAGTATTGGAATTAAATAATGACGGTACTGTAATATTAGAAACTGCTGCCGGTAAAATGAAGTTTGAGCGCTCTGCTATTTCGATGGAAATGAGCAGTAAACTTAATAAAGCAAAAGAAAAAAAGTAATTGTTTTTCTTTCAATACTAAAAAAAGCTCCTTTTCCGGAGCTTTTTTATGCTTACATTTTACTTGGTTAAAGTTCAATAACAACTTCTTCTACGCCTCGACGCACCTTTTTTAAGTTGGCAAAAAAATCATCTTCGGCACGATAGCCTACCGGAAGCACCAAAACCGATTCTAGACCCAACTTAGAAAGATTTAATAGTTTATCGTATTCTTCAGGTAAAAAGCCTTCCATCGGGCAAGAATCTATTTCTTCTATCGCACAAACAGTCAATAAATTACCCAAAGCTATATAGGCTTGTTTTATCATCCATGTTTTTATTTCTTCTTCTGTCTTTTCAGAAAAAGAAGTTAGTAAATAGTCTTTAAACGGATTTAAAACAGCATCTTCTGTACCTCTAATGTTTTTCACATTATCAAAATACTTTTTAATATGTTGAGCATCTACCGTTTTTTCAACACAAATAATTAAAACATGTGAAGCATTTTTTACCTGTTCTTGATTCATTGACAACGGCACCAATTTTTCTTGCATCGCTTTGTCTGATACAATCACTAACTTTAATGGCTGCAAACCATACGAAGTGGCTGTAAGGTTAAAGGCTTCTTTTAGTTTATTCATTTTTTCTAAAGGAAGCATTTTACTGGCATCAAACTTTTTTGTGGCGTATCGCCATTTTAATTTATCTATTATCGTATTATTCATAATTTGGTTTATTACATTTGCGATTCAAAACTACTAATTGTTTATTGAATAATTATTTATTTCAGATAAGTTTATTTTATATCACGACACCAAAAACCTATGAATGCAATTGAAGTTTTAAAAAACAGAAGCGAAACCCGTTTGTTTAAAGCGGTTTTCCCTAATACAACCAATCATTACGACACGCTTTTTGGCGGAACTGCTTTAAAATTAATGGACGAAGCGTCTTTTATATGTGCAACTCGTTTTAGCCGAAAAAAAGTAGTAACCGTCTCTACCGACAGAATAGACTTCACCAAACCCATACCGCAAGGAACAATTATTGAACTGGTAGCCAGAGTAGATAAAATAGGAAAAACCAGTTGCGTGGTAAAAGTAGATGTTTTTATGGAAGATATGTACAGTTACAAACGCGAAAAAGTGGTTACCGGTTATTTTACTTTTGTTGCTATTGGAGATGATAAAAAAACCATCCCGATTATTGATAATTAATCTTAGGTTCTAATTTGAATCTCTCAAGCTGTTTAAAATTTCATTCGTTGAATTCGCACCGCATTAAGAATAGCAAGTAAGGCTACACCCACATCGGCAATTACGGCTTCCCACATAGTAGCCATTCCCATTGCACCTAAGATAAGCACCAATATTTTAACACCAAGTGCTAACGTAATGTTTTGCCAAATAATTTTGTTTGTAGCATTTCCTATGGCTATTGCCGTTGCAATTTTTGAAGGCTGGTCGGTTTGAATAATAACATCTGCGGTTTCAATTGCAGCATCGCTGCCCAATCCGCCCATAGCGAGACCTACGTGGGAAAGCGTAATTACAGGTGCATCGTTTATTCCATCACCAATAAAAGCTACAATTCGTCCTTGATTTTTTAATTTTTCTACTTCTGTAATTTTATCTTCGGGTAATAATCCGCCCAATGCCTTGGTTACTCCCAATTGGTTGGCAATTTTAGTTACTACTGCTTGCTTATCGCCGGAGAGCATAACAATTTCTTTAATTTTCGGGATAGCTCGTAATTCCGAAATCGCTTGTTTGGCATCTTCCTTTAACGTATCGCCCAGCGTAATATAACCCGAAAATTTTTGATTAATGGCAACAACCACTATGGTATCGCTAATATTTTTTATTTCCGAATCGTAAGAAATGTTAAACTTATCTAATAACTTGGTGTTTCCGGCTACTACTTCTTTGTTGTTTACAATACCTATTAAGCCGTGTCCCGAGATTTCTTCTACTTCTTGTGCAACATCATTAACCGGAATATTTTTCTCCTCGGCATAGTGTACAATAGCTTTTGCAATGGGATGCGTAGAATTTTTTTCGAGCTTGGCTACCAAAGCAAGGAATGCATCTTCATCCATATTTTTTGAAACTACTCTCTGAACTTCAAAAACGCCTTTGGTTAGGGTTCTGGTTTTATCCATAACAACAGCATCTACTTTGGTCATAAGGTCTAAATAATTAGAACCTTTAAACAATATTCCGTTACGCGAACCGGCACCAATCCCTCCAAAATAACCTAACGGAATGGAAATTACCAAGGCACAAGGACAAGAAATAACCAAAAATATCAAGGCACGTTGTAACCACATCTGAAAATTATAATCGACACCTAAAACAAAATACGGAATAACCACCAATGCAACCGCCAGCCAAAAGACAATGGGTGTGTATATTCCGGCTAATCGGCTTATGAGTTTTTGCGTTTTAGCTTTTCTGCTTACGGCTTCTTGCACCAATTTTAATATTTTAGACAGTTTGGTATCTTCGTATTTACTTGTTATTTGTATGGTAATGGGTTTGTTAAGGTTAATCATTCCGGCTAAAACCGGTTCTCCTTTTTCTTTTGTATCGGGAGCCGATTCGCCGGTTAATGCAGCTGTATTTAACGAAGCAAATTCAGAGAGGAGCAATCCGTCTAACGCAATTTTTTCACCGGGTTTTACAATAATTAGTTCACCTAACTCCACTTCTTTAGGATGTTTTACTACCGTTTTGTCATTTTCTAAAACCGAAACTTTTTCAACTTGTACTTTTAATAAGGATTCAATAGATTGTTTTGCTTTGTTTACTGCGGCTTCTTGAAAAAGTTCTCCAACTACGTAAAATAACATTACGGCAACCCCTTCTGCATACGAGCCAATGATAAATGCACCTAGGGTGGCAACACTCATCAAAACAAACTCGTTATAAACCTTTCCTTTAGATAGGAGTTTTAAGGCTTTTAACACAATGGGACCACCTACTGCAAGGTAAATAATTCCAAACCAAATAAGGGAAACCGGAAACCGAAAAAAGGGTATTTCATAATAATCTAAAGCAATACCAATTAATAAAAAAAACAGGCTAATGATGGGGATAAGATATTCTTTGTTAAAGGATATGGTTTGGGTAGGTTTCGATTCTTCTGTAAAATCTATAGCACACGCGGTGCCTTCTTCGCATTGGTGTTCTTGGCTCATAAAAGGTATTTTGTTTTTCCAAAAGTACTATAAAATTAATGCAATTGTTGTGCAAACTGGTTTTGACATTTTTATTTATTGAACGTATAAAAAAATGAACTCTTAGTAGTTTTTAACCATAAGTTTAAAATTTCACTAACGTTTAAGTCCTGTTTGCTTTTTTTTATTAATTTTAACTTTCAATTAAAAACATTTTACAATGAGTCAAACAGACAAAAAAATTTCTTTAGAAACCGCACAACAATGGACAAACCAATGGCGTAGCGATGAATCTACGTACAACAGTCATAATGAGTGCAATGCCTTTTTAATTCCTACACAAGATTTACAAGGCGTATTAAACGAAATGCAAGGCGAAACCGGAGATACCTATATTAGAGCGTATATAGGAGTAGATCCCACAACCAACACCGAAAAACTAATTATTGTAGGAACCCGTGCCGAAGTACAAAAAGACGGAAGTATTATTTATAGAGATTTATTGCCTGCGCAAGGTATGGGAGGAACCGGTGATAGTATCTGGGATTTCACTAAGCCTTGCCCAACCTATTGTGACCCAGATAGTTCTCTAAATTAAATGGTAAAATATATTGTTAATTTTACGATATATTTTTCTTTGTTTATAGCCCTTTTATACTTTATACGTTTTTCAAATAAGAGTAAAGCGTATAGAGTATTTACAATATATTTAATTTTAATCTCTATAATTCAATTAACCTCTGAATATTTATTTATATTAAAAACAGGGCATACAATTTTTCTGTTTCATTATTATTTTATTGGGCAATATATTTTATTAAGTATATTTTATTTTATCCTCTTAAAATATAAATGGATACTTTGGATTTTATGTTTAGTTTTAGGTGTTTTGTTATTTCAATATACTAATAATTCTTCATTATATAATAGATATAATGTAATTGGCGCGGTAATCACACAGATGGTTTTAGTGATTTACTCATTAATCTACATGTATAAATCTATCTATGCAAAAGGTGAATTTGTTTTGGTAAACATTGGTGTTTTTGTTTACTTATTATCTAGTACCTTGCTATTTGCTTCGGGAAATTTAGTTTTCGATTTTGGTTTCCCTGAATCTGTGTCGAGAATGTTAAATGATTTAAATGCAATTTTATACCTTCTTTTCCAAATTTTAATATTTATGGAATGGTATCGTAATTATAGATTAAAAACAGCTTGATTTTTTACTTTATGTATCTTCGCTTTATGGAGCAGCAATTTTTTTCAAATCAAAATCAGTTTTTAACTATTTTAGTTATTGCCATTGCGCTTCTTTTGTTTATGGCAACAGCCATTGTTTTATTTTTTTATTTTTCCAGAAGAAAAATCATTCAAACCCAATTAGAGAAAGCCAACCTTGAATTATCGTATCAAAAAGAACTGTTACAAGCAACCCTAATAACCCAAGAAGAAGAACGGGCTCGTATTGCCCAAGACCTACATGATGCCATTAGCTCAAAGCTTAATGTCGTATCGCTTCAAGCCAATTTACTCACCGATGAAAACCTTACGGTTGAAGATGCTCATAAATTTGGTAACGGGATTTTAAAAATAACCAATACCGTTTTGGAAAGTTCGCGAAAGATAGCGCATGATTTATTACCGCCAACGTTAGAAAAATTTGGATTACAACCCGCCCTTGAAGAACTAATTGAAGAGCTGGAAGAAACCAAGCGTTTTAGCATTGATAGCGAAATTAATATACCTCACGGTCTAGTACCCTCACACGACGAATTACACTTGTTTAGAGTAGTTCAAGAGCTGTTTAATAATGCCATTAAACATTCTGAGGCAACAAAACTGAAATTGCTGTGTAAAAATGAAAATAATGTACTAACTTTACACTACACCGATAACGGAAAAGGGTTTAATGTTAATCAATCTAACGAGAAGTTGGGTTTGGGAATGAGCGGTATTGAAAATAGAACCCAATTGTTAAACGGAGCGTTATCTGTTGTTTCGCAACCCGATAGCGGTGTAGAAATTATTCTTAAAATCCCCATAATGAATGAATAAGATAAACGTAGTTATTGCAGACGACGAAGAGCTTTTTAGAGTTGGAATATCGTATATTTTATCTAAAGACAAAGACATAACCATTGTGTACGAAGCTACCAACGGTAAAGAACTTATTGACTATTTAGATTCGTGCGAAAAATTACCGGATATTATTATTATGGATATAAAAATGCCGGAATTAAACGGGGTAGAAGCGACCAAGCAAATTACACAGCAATATCCCGAAATAGGCATCATAGCACTTACTACGTATAACACAAAACCGTTTATACGAAATATGATTGAGGTAGGAGCCAGTGCTTATTTAGTAAAAAATTCACCTCCTCAAAAAGTGCTTCATACCATCAAGCAAGTGTATTTTAACGGATTTTATTACGACAATGAGGTTTTGAGTATTGTAAAAAAACAAGCAGAGGATAAACCAAATGAATCAAAAACCGTCTTTGATAATGATTTTTTAACCACTAGAGAGCGAGAAGTGTTAGCACTTATTTGCAAGCAATTTACCACTCCCGAAATTGCCGAAAAGCTTTTTATTAGTCCCAGAACTGTAGAAGTACATCGTAAACACCTATTGGAAAAAACACAGGTTAAAAACAGTGCGGGTTCAAACC
>JALWYP010000181.1 GCA_026992695.1 Flavobacteriaceae bacterium | reverse complement strand
GTTTCATTAGAAACCATTTATTAAAAGTAGTTTTAAAGAATACACATTAAATATAGATTTAACCGAACTCAACAATAAAGATGTCGATAAAGAAAACAAAATCAACAACCAAAATATGTATAATGCCAGAGAGCTTGTTACCGAAATAGACTCGCTATCTGTAAAATTTACTAACGACATTCAGCGGTATTCCAACAGTATGCTAAACCGAAGTGGTTTGCCTAAATTTTACAATAAAAAAGACACCATAAAGCACCAATATCTCCCATTAGATACATTATTGAGTAAATACAGTTTAAAACAACAAACCCAAATTGCTACTATGGCGCACAACAGTATTAAATCTGCTGTACAAACTGTAAAATCTAAAAAGAAAGAATTTTTTATAAAAGCCAGACGTCTTAATAAATACGAAATAGCTCTTAACGAAAAATTTGCACTTGCCGTTGCCTGCATTATCCTATTCTTTGTAGGTGCCCCACTTGGAGCCATTATTAGAAAAGGAGGAATGGGACTACCTATGGTTGTAGCATTATTATTGTTTTTAACTTATCATTTTATTGGAGTATTTGCTAAAAATAGTGCCGAAAACGGTGCGCTTCATCCATTTATTGCTACATGGTTAAGCACCTTTATTATGCTTCCGCTAAGTATTTGGTTAACCTATCGAGCAACAACCGATCAAGGTATATTTGATATAGATAGCTTTACTCAACGTTTTTCTAAAATATTTAAAAAGAAAAACAAAGAAAATACTCCCGAATAGTTTCCATATATTTGTACCCTAAAAAATCAAATTATGATTGCCGCAAATAAAACCACAACTTCTTTTAAATTAAATACTATCGAAGAAGCCATCAAAGATATAAAAAACGGCAAAGTGGTTATTGTTGTAGACGATGAAAACAGAGAGAATGAAGGTGATTTTATAGCTTCTGCCGAAATGGTTACACCTGAAATGATAAATTTTATGGCAACCCACGGTAGAGGACTTATTTGTGCACCCCTTACCGAAGAACGTTGTAATGAATTAGATTTAACCATGATGGTGAAAAACAACACCGTTTTACATCATACACAATTTACCGTTTCAGTAGATTTAATTGGTCAAGGTTGTACAACAGGTATCTCTGTACAAGACCGAGCAAAAACCATTAAAGCATTAGTAGATAAAAACACAAAACCACAAGATTTAGGTCGTCCGGGACATATCTTTCCGTTACGAGCAAAAGAAGGTGGCGTATTAAGACGTACAGGACACACCGAAGCAGCCATAGATCTGGCTAGGCTTGCAGGATTACAACCTGCCGGAATTTTAGTTGAGATTCTCAATGAAGACGGAACCATGGCAAGACTCCCCCAACTTGTAGAAGTGGCTAAAAAATTTGATTTAAAACTTATTTCTATCGAAGATTTAGTCGCCTACCGAATGGAGCACGACTCTTTAATTACAAAAGAAGAAGACTTTACAATTCAAACTAAATTTGGTGAGTTTAGATTAAGAGCATATAAACAAACCACCAATAACCAAATACACATTGCGCTCACAAAAGGACATTGGTCCTCAAATGAAGCCGTGCTGGTTAGAGTAAATTCAACGCTGGTAAACAATGACATTCTAGGAACACTTACCAACAACGCCGAAAAAAAATTAGAGAACATGTTTTCTCTCATTAACCAAGAAGAAAAAGGCGCAATTGTATTTATTAATCAAGAAGCACAATCGCTTAATCTATTAAATCGTTTAAAAATCCTTCGGAAAAATCAAAAAAGCCGGTCGATAGTTAAAGCCCCACGAATTGCTATGGATGCAAAAGACTTTGGAATAGGTGCGCAAATTCTTCACGATTTGGGAATTCACAAAATTAAACTCATCTCAAACAGCAGCCAAACCAAACGTGTAGGAATGATAGGCTACGGTTTGGAAATTGTAGAATACATA
>JALWYP010000180.1 GCA_026992695.1 Flavobacteriaceae bacterium | reverse complement strand
GCTTAAATGTTTTAAGTGCTTGTGTTTTGGTGGAGCCATAAAACTATACACTATGGGAATAATAATAAGACTTAATAAAAATATGGCTAAAATATTAATAGAAGCAACAATACCAAACTCCTTTAACAACTGACTATTGGTTAAAATAAACGTAGCAAATCCCGAAGCTGTTGTCACATTGGTCATCAAAGTAGCATTACCCACTTTAGCAATCACACGTTGTAATGACTTGGCTTGATTGCCGTGTAATTTTATTTCGTGTTGGTATTTATTTATTAAAAAAATACAATTTGGAATCCCAATCACAATAATAAGAGGTGGTATAAGTGCTGTAAGAACCGTAATTTCGTATTGTAGCAATCCTAACAAACCAAATGCCCACATTACTCCAATAATTACGGTAATCATAGAGATAAATGTTGCTCTTACCGAACGAAAGAAAAAGAAAAATATTAATGATGTAACACCCAACGCTGCTACAATAAACATCCCTATTTCATCAATAATATTTTGTGAGTTAAGTGTGCGTATATAGGGCATTCCGGAGGTGTGTACTTTCATTCCGGTTTGCTTTTCAAAATTGGATAGTAACGGAATGAGATTGTTAACAATAAAATCCTTTCGTTTGGCAGTGTTTACAATATCTTTTTTTAAATATACGGCACTTCGTATGGCTTTTTTATCGGGACTGTAAATGAGTCCTTCGTAAAACGGAAGTTTATAAAAAAGTTGGTATTTATATCGGTTTAATTTGTCTTGTGTTACTACCGAATCTTGCATAAAAGGAACCATTTCAAAGGTTTCCTTTTTTGTGTTTTTTTGCAAGGTCTGAAGATTTCCAAGTGAAAGCGTTAACGAAACCTCATCAAATTGGTTAATACTATCAAAAAGATGGTTCCAAGCCTTCATTTTTTCGGGAGTAAAAAGAGTAGAATCCTTTACGCCAACAACAATGAGGTTTCCTTCTTCTCCAAAAACTTGTAAAAATTTATCGTAAACCACATTAATGGGGTGGTTGTCCGGCAGTAAATTGGCTTCGGTGTAAGAAAATCGCATGTTTTTCCATTGCATTGCCAATGCAATTGTAATACAGGTAATAACCAGTAGCAAAAAAATCCTATTTCGCAAGATAAACCTTGCAATAGCGCTCCAAAATCCGATGCTAAAAAGTTTGTTCAAAAACGGTGTTTTTTCCCTCTGTTAAAAGGCAGGCGCAAAGGTATTAAAATCGTACTTATTTATTACTTTAGAAGCTATAATTTTAAGTTAAATGTAAACTTAAAAGAGATATTATCTTCAAAATCGTTTAAGTAATAATACCCATATCGATAATTAAAACTTAAACCAAAACCAAAAAGGAGTTGGTTAATTTCAATTCCGGATTCAGAATAAATGTTGTTAAGCGTATTAAATGTAATTCCGGTGTGTCTTTCGGGGTTAGAAAGAGATCCTATTGCATGGCGTGTTGTTAGAGTTATTTCAGGTTTGCTTCGTTTTGACAAATTAAATTTAACAACAGTGTGTTTTATTTGAAGTGTAGCCAGCTTGTCTGAAAAAAATTCGCCAAAATACATGGTTTCAAAACTGTGTGTCCCGGTTACCGAAAAACGTTGTAAAATTTCATCTTTTGTGGGGCTGTTAGGGTAAGCATGAAAAAGTTGAGTTAAAGGCACATCGCCTGTTGCCCAGTTTCCTTCGGCTAGAAAGGTGGTTTTTAATCCGGACTTTCTTTCTAGTAAATAATTAATTTCTAAACCTACTTTTGTATAATTAAAATTGCTTTGCAAAACATTTTTTAATCCTTTTGTTAATTGAAAACTTATTACCGGAAAATGTTTTTTATTGTTTTCTTTTTTTTGTTCTGAAAAAGAAAAGCGAGTTGAGAGGGTAATTTCAGATAACTTATAGGTATTGTATAATTTGTTATTATATAAAAATGAATAATTTAGTAT
>JALWYP010000179.1 GCA_026992695.1 Flavobacteriaceae bacterium | reverse complement strand
GCTTTTGTTTTTAATTGTTTTTTTGAAACTAAAAAGAAATAGTCTGTAGAATCTTTACTTAGATATGCCTTTAATAAAAGAGAATCTAAATGTGTTGTTTGTTGTCCAAAAAGTGTAGAAGCACAAAAAAACAGAATGATAAACGGGGGGATTTTCATAATTCGTTAAAAATGTAAATATAAACAAGAGGTCGTCTAAAAGCAAATTAGACGACCTCTTGTTATAAAGTTATAGAAGAACTATTCTTTTTTTAATGATTTAATTAATTCACCGGCATCCCATATACCTATTTGTTGTACGTAATCTTTGTCGTGATAATAACCTCTTCCTTGTTGTTCACCATCGTCCCATTCGCCGCCATAATAGCCGCCTGATTCGTAAAAATAACGTCCAAAATTGTGCAGTTGATTGCTACGGTTAAAATAACCGCTATACACATCGCCATTGGCAAATTTGTAGGTTCCCATGTACATGTTTCCACCTTTCCAAAATCCAGTAAAACTGTCGCCACCATCCCAAGCATAACGTCCGTATTTTTCTTCACAATCACCGGCTGTACAGCCTATTTTATTACCGGTATCTACAAATTTATAAGGAGTTACTAAAGTTCCGTTTTTAAAAACACCTTGTTTCCATTCATCGCCGGTAACAGTAATACCAAACCCGTTTAGTGTTCCGTCAACAAATTCTCCTATAATATTGTCTTCATTTTTAGCAATATAAACACCGTAGCCGGTCATTTTATCGTTTTCCCATTGCCCGATGTATTTTCCACCAGAAGCGTCCCATTTGTAGAGTCCATATCCGTGTTTTAAGCCGTCTTTCCAGAAACCACTGTAATATCCATTGTCATATACATATTTTCCCCATCCGTCTTTGCAATCTCCTTCACAAGTGCCTTCTTGTGTCGTTGTTGTAGTGGTAGTAGTTGTAGAACTTCCTCCGGCATACATTTTTACGGGTTTAAAAATAAATGAAGCGATGGTATAATAGTTAGGTAATCGGTAGGTTTTAACCCCGTCCATAGAAACAATTAAATCGTCCCCATCACGTGTTGTAGTTGCTTTATTATAATCTATTACCTCTCCTTTAACAATAACACCATAGGAGGTATTTGCAGCATCTCTGTACCAATACGTATTGTTTTCGGAATAATCTAACGTTCGTATATTTTTTGCACCCCAACTAGGAAAATTTCGTATTCCGTCTAAGTAATAGGTTCGGTCTGTAACCGGAAGATAATAGACGTAGCTGCCTTCTATATTTACATATTCGCCTTGTCTAAATGTATTGTTTAAAAAAAATGCAAATGAATTTTCATTGGTTAAATAAAAATCTTTTGTGATATTTGAAGCCAGTAGCGTAGCTTTACCTTTACTGCCTTTGGAAGCATTTCTAAAATCTTCTAGTAAATAAATTTTACCTAAATTATTATCTTTTACCGCTAAGGTATTTGTAGATAGGTACTTTAAATCCATCACACTGGTAACCTTATTACCTCGGTCATCATAGAGTGTGTAGTTGTCATTATCTAGTTTTAGCCATGTGGCACCGGAAGCATTTCGCCCACCGGATTCACTTTCGGAACCAACCCGTCTCGGAACAGGTACTTGAGCAATGGTTGTGCTTATTACTCCAATAAGCATAAAGAATAAAAAAAATTGTTTCATAATTGAGTGGTTTTTACTGATACTGCAAATTACTAATAATAAATTGATTATTAAAATAAGGCATTTGACTTATTTTTTTATTTTTCGTTTTATAACTTTTATAAGAAGGTATGCTATAACTACAAAAAGGATTCCTATAACAACAAATGGGATGAGGAGAAAATATATAAAATATCCATTTACATCATAAGGATCTTTAGCTTCGTATTTGTGTAAATTATTTCCTATTGAAAGATTTGAAAATTCATTTACTTCATTAAAATACTTTTTATACTTATTGCTTAT
>JALWYP010000178.1 GCA_026992695.1 Flavobacteriaceae bacterium | reverse complement strand
TGGCGAATAGAGATTGACATTATTTAATCGGTGAAGCATTTCTGAACTATTATTTTGTAAAATGTAATGGTACAACAAGGCGAAATTGAACTCTAGGTATTTTAGTTAAATCCTAATGATGAATTAAGTTTTAACCAGATATTCAGAAAAAATCAACTCAAGTTCTTTACGAGATAATTTTCTGTAGAAAAAATCTATACCAACAACTAATGAATAGAGGATTAATGCATGCCTTTTTATTTCATTTTCATCCGAATATATACCAGATAACAATTTTATCAAATATGTGTAACGTTGCTTGTAAACCTTGTGTACAAAACGTTTAACTGTATCATTTTTTTGTGCCCACGCATTAATCTCAACTTCTAATCGATTACCCTTTAGCGTTGAGTCTATGCATTGTTCGCATAAAAGTGATAATTTGTGCTTATTGTCTGCACCTACTTCAGCTAATTTGATGAATTGTTGGGTAAAACGGTGTTTCCAATAGCCTAAAATTTGCTCTTCATAATCCCCTTTAGATTTAAACCAATGGTAAAAACAGCCTTTTGTCACATTTAACTTTAAACAAAGTTCGTTGATTTTTAATGAACCTAAACCTTCTTCACCTATTGTCCTTAAACCTAAGGTTAACCATGATTGCCTATTATTATTTGTATTTACTTGCACTCTTGTCCTCTGTATTTACTTAAATTTATTTCTTTATTTTTACCGCTATCTTATATGTATGAGAAATAAACTTGAATTTAAAATTCATTGCAAATTTTAAAAATAGTTCTCAACATACTTAAAGGTATGTTATAGTGTGACCCGACATACCACAAGGTATGTTGGGCAAATATACACTAAAAAGTTAAGAGAGTATGTTTAATAATATCCCAAATACCGAGATAGAAATGCATTTGAGAGTGTAAGTGTTGATGTGCATAAAGAGCAAAAAAACCATATACACCTCATTCGTGATGGAGCTTTTACTGCGTATCGTCCTTGATACTTGCCCACATCCATGTGGGTTTACATGAAAATTCTTTCCATAAGGATTTTTTGGAGATTTCTTAGGTACATTAAGGGCTTGCGCTATCGTTGTGATTTCACTATCGGGATTTAGGATTAAAGAAATAAGAGTAAAAAGATGAAAATAACAGATGAAGTATTTAATAAGAAAATAAAACCATTAATTGCACAATCAACTTACTGTTCAATGGCTACAGTTAGTAAAGAAGGTGTTCCACATGTGACACCGATTGGTAGCGTTATTATTAAAACTAAAGATAAGGGTATGTTTTTTGAAAAATTTACCAAAAACATTCCAATAAATAGTAAGCACAATCAACTGGCAACAATCATGTTCGTCAATGATGGCAACTGGTTTTGGTTTAAATCATTGTTTAAAGGAGGGTTTAAAACACCGCCTGCTATTAGAATGGTTATAAAATTTGGAGAGCTGCGCCAAGAAAGAGCTGGAGAAGGCAATATTTTTAAAAGAAAAGTTAAGATTTTAAACCCGTATTTATAGGGAAAATGACAAGAGAGCAATTTATATGAATTATTGGTTAATTATCGGTGGTTGTTTAAGTATATGTGCTGGTATTTTGCATTTGCTTATTATCGTAAAAGGGGCTAAGTGGTATGAGTTTTTTGGGGCAGGTGAAAAGTTGGTAAGATTATCTGAAAAGGGTTCATGGATACCTGGATTTATCACATTATTGATTGCTTCAGTTTTGATTAGTTGGGGGCTTTATGCATTTTCAGGAGCAGGTATGGTTGTTAAGTTGCCTTTTTTAAAACCAGTACTACTAGTCATAACAGGTATCTACTTAGTTAGAGGTTTAGCCATTGTTCCTATTGCTTTATTTGATAGAACAAAAATAAATTGGCTTATCATTTGGAGTTCATTTTATGGGATTACTTACCATTCCGGCAATGGGATTTTTATACTTCTTTAAAAAATACAAAACCGTAACCGTTAAAAATTTTATCATTGCTAATATTGTTGTAATCGCAATTTTATTATTTATTTTTAAATTGTTACTGCCTATGGCATTAAAGTTTTTTAGTGCTTCCGAGTTGTTTTTTGTAAACTCTGTAGGGATGCCTTTTAACTCAGGTACACTCATTGCCGGACTATTTTTTGTAGCTGTGTTCGTTTTAGGATTAAGAGCAACTAGAAACGAAGGATATGTACAACTAAACACCTTATTATTAGGTGTTTTATTTATTTTTATTGGTTTTTCCAGTTGGATTATGCTTCCTATTCGAGCCAATGCAGGAACTGTTATTAACGAAAACAATCCCAATAATGCACGTGAATTATTAGCTTATTACAACAGAGAACAATACCCTGAAACACACTTGTTTTACGGACCTATGTTTACCGAAAAATACGTAGGTCTAGACCCGCTTCACCCATATAAAGATGACAAACCAAAATACGAAAAAGACAAAAAGCTGGGTAAATATGTAATTGTAAACAACTATAAAAATGCCTCTCAAAATCTAGATGATTCACAAAAAGGATTTTTTCCCAGAATGTGGAGTACCGAACACAGTACCAATTACCTGCAATTTTTAGATGGATTGGAATTTAGTGTGAAAAGAGAATATCGAGGCGAACCCAGACTGGTTGAGGAAGTGAAAAAATTTAAAGAAGCCATAAAAGCAGGATTGGTTGACACAAAAGATTATGATACTTTTTTAGCCAACTACGGAAGCTTTTTAGACATTAAAAAACCTTCATTTATTGATAATATGAAATTTATGTTTCAGCATCAATTTGGTTATATGTATTGGCGCTATTTTATGTGGAATTTTTCCGGCAGACAAGACGATGTACAAGGAGAAGGAACCGATCTTCATGGAAACTGGATTAGCGGAATACCTTTTATTGACAATATTTTAATAGGAAATCAAGAAAATTTACCTTCCGATTTTAAAAATAACAAAGCTAGAAATACCTACTATATGCTTCCGTTACTCTTAGGGATATTAGGATTGGTGTTTCATTTTAAAAACGACCCGAAAAGTTTTTGGGTATTATTAATCTTCTTCCTATTTACAGGATTAGCATTAAAAATTTACTTAAATGAACGTGCTTTTGAACCTAGAGAAAGAGACTATGCACTAGTAGGTTCATTTTATGTTTTTGCTTTGTGGATAGGCTACGGAGTATATGCCCTTTTTGAAGTAATAAAAGATTATTTAAATCCAAAAATTGCGGTCATTACAACATTAACAGTAACTTTATTGGCTTCACCAATACTGTTAGCAAGTCAAAATTGGGACGACCACGACCGTTCAAATAAATACACTGCAAAATCGATGGCACAAATGTATTTAGATTCATGTGACCCCAATGCCATCCTCTTCACTATTGGTGATAACGACACCTTTGCTCTTTGGTATTTACAAGGAATTGAAAAATACCGCCAAGATGTTCGAGTAATTAACACCAGCCTTTTTCAAACCGATTGGTACATAGACGATATGAAGAAAAAAGCTTATGACAGCGATCCCATACCCTCGCAACTAACTCATGAACAATACCGTTTTGGAACACGCGATTTTGTTTTTTACCAAAAAACTAAAAAAGACACCTTAGATATTAAAACTTGGATGAACTTTGTTGCAAACGACACCAAAGCTACCCAAGTAGAGTTAGAAAGCGGTCAATGGGCAAACACCTTTCCTTCAAAAACCATAAAAATCCCCGTTAATAAAGAAAATGTGTTAAAATACGGTATTGTAGATCCAAAAGATGCCGATAAAATTGTAGATAACATTTACATCACTATTAACAGTGATATTATTTACAAAAGCACTTTGTTAATGCTGGATATTATTGCCAATAACGACTGGAAACGCCCTATTTATTTTAGTGGTGGAAGCTACAATGATTCCGATTTTTTATGGATGAAAGATTATTTACAACTAGACGGTATCATTTACAAACTAGTGCCTATTAAAACACCTATAGATAAAAGAAATCCTTTTGATATGGGTCGAATAAATACAGATAAGATGTATGATATCGTAATGAAATGGGATTGGGGTAATAGCGGAAGCGACAACATTTATCACGATACCGAAACAAGAAGAAATGGTATTACCTACCGAAGTACTTTATCGCGACTTGCTAACGAACTTATTAAAGAAAGTAAGTTTGAAAAAGCCGAGAAAATTTTAGATTTAGGAATGGAAAAAATGCCGGTAGATAAATTTGAATATTATTCACTTCTAGAACCTTTTATTGAAGGTTATTACAAAATTAATAAACCCGAAAAAGCCAGAGAAGTTTTTAATAAAGTAGCTAAAATATACCAAGAACACCTTTTGTATTATAGTGGCTGGGATGAAGCAAAACAAATATCTTATGCCGAAGATATTATTACCGACATGGAACGTTATAGAGCATTGGTAGACATCACGATTAAATACGATGATGAAGAGTATGCTCGCAAACAAGCTTCAAAATTTAACGACTACTTAAAACTATTTAGAGCATTTTATAGCGATGACGAAGGCGTAGATATGGAAGATGTCAAACGCGAAAAAGAAATAGACTCGCTATTAAACATTTTAGAAGATTCTATAAAATAAACATCTTTGAAATCTTATTTGGTAAAAACGCCCAAACTTGTTTCTCGGTTATTTCCGAAACGACTTTGGGCGTTTGCCAACAAAAAAAACACTGTTTTTCTAACCTTTGACGATGGACCCATTCCCGAAGTAACACCTTGGGTGCTACAGCAATTAAAAAAATACAATGCTAAAGCTACTTTTTTTTGTATCGGAGACAATGTGATGAAGCATCCGAATGTTTTTAAACAAGTAATAAAAGATGAACACGGTATAGGAAACCACACTTTTAACCACATTAACGGATGGAAAAACGCTACACAAACATACATTCAAAACATTGAAAAATTTGAAAAAGAAGTTCCCATTAAAACAATACTTTTTCGTCCTCCCTACGGGAAAATTACTTCAAATCAAGCAAAAAAACTCACAGAAAGAGGATATAAAATTGTAATGTGGGATGTTTTAAGTGCCGATTTTGACACATCTATTTCAAAAGAAAAATGCGTATCTAACGTTTTAAACAATATAGAAGAAGGAAGCATTGTAGTTTTTCACGATAGTTTAAAATCTTTTAAAAAATTAAACTATGTACTTCCTATAGTTTTAGAATATATTAGTAAAAAAGGTTGGCAGTGCGAAGCGATACGTTAATTACACATATTCTTTAACCAAGCCTATTAATGTATTTGCATCTTGCTCGCCACTTTGACGCCATTTCATTTCGCCATTTTTATAAATCATAAGAGTAGGTAGTCCCTTTACTCTAAGGGCTTCAGATAGTTCTTTATTTTTTTCTACATCAATTTTAATTACACGAGCTTTATCGCCCATAGCTGCAGCAACATCTCGTAAAACGGCATGCATTTCTTTACAAGCTTCATCCCATTCTGCATAAAAATCTAACAAAACAGGTACTTGAGTTTCTATTAATTCTCCAAATTTTGACATCTTCTTAAAATCTTTTTCTTGAAAATTATACTACAAATATAGTATTTTCAGCGTATTAAGTGTTATTTGAACGTTTTTTAAGTTTTATCACCGTAATTTCGGGCCAAATTCCTACACGCCCCGGAAAGGCTAAATAACCAAATCCTCTGTTTACATTAATGTATTGTTCTTTCTTTTTATAAATCCCTGCCCATTGCTTATAACGCCATTTTACAGGGCTCCATTTTATCCAACCCGGTATTTCGATACCAAATTGCATTCCGTGCGTGTGCCCGCTTAAAGTTAGATGAAACTTTTTTTTGTGATTTACTATTTGAGCGTCCCAATGAGAAGGATCATGGCTGAGTAAAATTTTGAAATCGGAGTTTTTTACATTTTCAGAAGCCTTTTGTATATCACCTGCTTGTTTAAACCTCCTGTTCCCCAATTTTCTACACCTATTATGGCAATTCGCTCGTTGTTTTTGGTAATAAATCTGCTTTCATTTAGTAGTAAATCAAATCCTATTTCTTTTTGAATATTTTTTAAATCTTCAAAATTTTGCTCTTTTGCTTGCTTGCTGTTCCAAGTAATATAGTCACCGTAATCATGATTTCCCAATACCGAAAACATTCCGTCTTTTGCTTTTAATTTTTTAAAGATACCTTTATACGGAAGCATCTCTTCGGCTTTGTTGTTTACCAAATCCCCTGTAAATAAAATTAGGTCGCTTTTTTGTTGATTAATTAAATCTATAGCATAGGTTACTTTTTCCGGATTATCAAAACTTCCCGAATGCACATCGCTAATTTGGGTAATTTGGTACCCGTTAAATGCTTCGGGTAAATCATCAAACACTAAAGTATATTGTAAAACCTTAAAATTATACTTGCCTTTATAGATTCCGTACAAAAAAGAAGCAAACGGAATTGCCGCCAAACCAAAAGCTATTTGTGAAACAAACTTTCTTCTGCCCGGGATAGACCTTGTTTGGGAAGTAGAAAAATAAGAACTTATTTTTTGAAACAACCGTACAATATCTTCCCCAAACATAAAAAACAAAATCACCAGTTTGGGAAGCAAAAAAGTAATAAAAATAGCAAAGGCATAACTGTGTGGATGTGAAAAGTCTTTTCTATCTAATCCATAAAACCAATACACAAAATTAGCTAGCACCAATATGCTAATTGCCCAATATAAAAAATAAGTCCAATTGGTTTTAAAAATCGTTTTAAAAGCCTGAAAGGCGTACAAATCAATTAAAAAAACTACTATAATAAATAGTATCCAGCGAATCATATAAAGAATAAAAAAACAAATGTATTAAA
>JALWYP010000177.1 GCA_026992695.1 Flavobacteriaceae bacterium | reverse complement strand
TATTTTTAATAAGGTTCCGCTGTAAAAAGATTCAAATTCCATCGTTGCCTTATCGGTTTCAATTTCGGCAAGAATATCGCCTTCTTCTATGGTATCGCCTTCTTTTTTAAGCCATTTAGCAACGGTTCCTTCTTCCATAGTATCGCTTAATCTTGGCATAGCAATAAGTTGCACGCCTTCGGGCAATTTGGATTTTGGTTTTTTTGCTTCGGTTTTTTCGGTAGAATTTTCTACCTTAATTTCTTCTTTTTCTTTATTTTGGTTTGAAGTACCGGATACTAATTCGGAAATATCTTCCCCTTTATTGCCTATTATTGCCAGTACACTATCTACCGGAGCGGTTTCGCCTTCTTGTACGCCAATGTGAAGGAGTGTTCCTTGGTAAAAAGATTCAAACTCCATTGTGGCTTTGTCGGTTTCAATTTCGGCAAGGATATCGCCTTCTTCGACTTTATCGCCTATTTTTTTTAACCATTTTGCAACGGTTCCTTCTTCCATCGTATCGCTTAATCGCGGCATAGTAATTACTTGCGCCATAATTTATAATTTATGAGGTAAAAACGGATAATCTTTTTGTTCGTACACCGAGTCGTACATCACGTTGATGTCCGGATAGGGAGATTCTTCAGCAAATTTTTCGCACTCGGCTACTTTTTCTTTAACGCGTTTGTCTATTTCATCAAGTTGTGCTTGGCTAGCGTATTTTTTAGTAAGAATAACATTTTTTACATATAAAATAGGATCTTCTTTTTGTTTTTCGGCAACTTCGGCTTTGGTACGGTAATGTTGTGCATCGCTCATAGAGTGTCCTCGGTATCGGTAGGTTCTTATTTCTAAGAATGAGGGACCGTTTCCTTTTCGGGCATGTTCAATTGCTTCGGCGAGTGCCTCGGCAACGGGTTCGGGTTTCATTCCGTCTACGGCACGGCTGGGCATTCCGTATCCCAACCCGAGTTTCCATATTTCGCGATCGCTTATGGCTCGTTCTACCGATGTTCCCATGGCGTATTGATTATTTTCTACACAAAAAACTACGGGAAGGTTCCAAAGTTCGGCAAGGTTAAATGTTTCGTGTAAAACTCCTTGACGCGTTGCTCCGTCGCCCATAAAAGTTAGTGTAACGGCATCTCTGTCGTGGTATTTATCGGCAAAGGCTATTCCGGCTCCCAGTGGTATTTGACCCCCTACAATACCGTGCCCTCCATAAAACCGATGTTCTTTAGAAAAAATATGCATAGAACCACCTAAACCATGAGAAGTTCCGGTTACTTTTCCGTAAAGTTCTGCCATTACTTTTTTAGGGTCAACGCCCATACCAATGGGTTGCACGTGGTTTCGGTAAGCAGTAATCATTCGGTCTTTAGATAAATCCATTGCGTGTAAAGCTCCGGCTAATACTGCTTCTTGCCCGTTATATAAATGTAAAAACCCTCTAATTTTTTGGTTGATGTATACTTGTGCCAGTTTGTTTTCAAACTTTCTCCAAAAAAGCATATCCTCATACCACTGTAAATAGGTTTTTTTTGTTATTCTCTTCATAGTTCAAATATAAATAAACGAAAAACAAAAATACTATATTCTTTGCTATTACAAAGTAGGATTTAAAAAAAGAATTTTTTTGCAAAATTTCTTTTATAAAAAGATTAATTTATCTTAAATTCAAATTTTATTAGCAATTAATTTTTTTGCATAAAGAAAATAGTATATTTTTGTTGTTTAAAATCAATATATTAATACTAGTGAATTAAGTCGTTTTATCCTCCAAAATTCAATTGTTGAGTCCACTCCAAAAAGTCATCAACACCCAAAATGTTTCTTTTGGCGATATTTCCATTTTACTCAATTAGCTGATGCTAAGGCATCACCGAATCTCTTAAAACGCAAATTTCATCCAAAATAATTCATTTTATGGAAATTGCTACTTTCCAGACTGGACTCAATCTTGATTAATTAGTATT
>JALWYP010000176.1 GCA_026992695.1 Flavobacteriaceae bacterium | reverse complement strand
TATTAATTATATGGAATAGTTCCAAAAAAATAGTATATTTGAGGATGAATTCGTCTAACTTACTTGCTGCACAACGATTTAAAGAAATTAGAGAAGAAAATAGGTACACCCAACAATCTTTTGCTCAACTTCTAGATATTGGTGTTTCTACCGTTGATATAGAACGAGGAAAAACCAAAATTTCCGGTAATGTGGTGGTGCAATTGCTAAAACTTTTTAATATTAATCCGTTGTGGTTGTTTGGTGAAAGCGAAGAAAAATATACATTAAAAAGAAAAATAGATGTAAGCCCTAAAGTAATTTCCATCACCCCAACCAATGAAGATACCATACTATTGGTAGATCAAAAAGCCGCTGCCGGTTACCCACAAAATATTCATGACACCTCATTTTACCAAAATCTACCGGTTTTTAACCTACCCATTCCACAATACCAAAATGCTACATATCGGGCTTTTCAAGTAGAAGGTGATAGTATGATGCCCAATATACGACCGGGCGATTGGGTGCTGGGAAGAGCCGTTTCAAATCTAGACGATGCTTCCCATAATAAAATTCATATTGTGGTTTTACAAGATTCGGTACTGGTAAAAAAACTTATAAAAACCGAAACACCCAACAAAGTAAATCTTATTTCTATTAATTCGGCTTATCCGGTACTTGAAGTAGATACTCATACCATCCAAGAATTATGGCAAGTAAACAGCCGAATTACTTTTGGAGTAGAAGAACCACTTGAAAGTACTTTATTTAAAGAGTTGCACCAATCTATGGAAGAATTAAAAATGCAAATTAAAGCCCTTCAAGCCTAGTTTTGATTATTTCTTGTCAACGAAGATACGTCTCAATTTTTTTGGTAATAATCCTTGTAGCACCAGTGTTTTGAATAATAAACTCCTTTGCTTTTTTTCCGGCTACGGTTCTCAGTTCAGTATTTGTTTCCAATTTTTGTAAAATAGATGAACATTCTTTAGGGTTTGAAACCGAAAACAAACCGCCATTTTCCAGCAAATTCTTTGCTTCCGGAAAATTCTCATAATATTTACCAATAACAATCGGAACACCAAAAGTGGCAGGTTCTAAGATATTATGTAATCCTGTACTACCCATAGCTCCGCCTACATAAGCAATATCTGCATAGCTGTATATTTTGGTTAACAATCCTACGGTATCAATGATAAATACATCAAAATCCGATAAATTTTCACCCTCTTTTTCTGAAAACAACACCGTTTTTTTTGCAATTTTATTTTGTAATTCGGTTAATTTTGAAGCCGAAATTTGATGCGGAGCAATAATAATTTTTACATCCTTACTCGTATTGATGTAATCTATTAAAACAGCCTCATCTTCTTGCCAAGTGCTTCCGCAAACCAGGCATAATGCGTCTTTTTTAAAATCTTCAATAAAAGGTAATTTATTGTCTTTTTGTGTTTGTAACAAAACCCTGTCAAACCGAGTATCGCCACTTATACTCACGCGGGTTAAATTAATTTTACCCGAAAGCGATTTAGAATGTTCATCTTGCACAAAAACATGCGTAAATTTCCGCAAAGCGTTTTTTAAAAACCTTCCATACGATTTAAAAAAGATTTGGTCGTCTCTAAATAAAGCCGAAATTAAAAAGGAAGGTATTTTGTTTTGATGAAGCGTATTTATATAATTTGCCCAAATTTCGTATTTCACAAAAACAGCTATTGTAGGATGTACGAGTTGTAAAAACCGGGCGGCATTTTTTTTGGTATCCCAAGGAAGATACACTACCACATCGGCTATTGAATTATTTTTTTTTACCTCATAACCCGAAGGCGAAAAAAAAGTAACAACCAATTTGTGTGTAGGAGCTATTTTCTTTAATTCTTCCATCACCGGCACGCCTTGTTCGTATTCACCCAACGAAGCACAATGAAACCAAATGGTTTTATCCGATGCCGAAAGTTCTTCAGAAAGTAAAGAAA
>JALWYP010000175.1 GCA_026992695.1 Flavobacteriaceae bacterium | reverse complement strand
CTTGATGGGAAGCCGTCAATATGGAATAGATCCCATACGACTGCAAGAATACGCCCAAGAAATTAAACAACTTACAGAAAAGGGCGTTGAAGTAGCCATTGTTATTGGCGGAGGAAACATTTTTAGAGGCATAGCCGGAGCCAGTCGTGGTATGGATAGAGTTCAAGGCGACCATATGGGAATGCTCGCAACCGTGATGAACGGGTTGGCGCTGCAAAGCGCACTCGAAGACGAAGAGGTGCCTACCCGACTACAAAGCGCTATAAAAATAAACGAAGTAGCAGAGCCTTTCATTCGTAGAAAAGCAATAAGACACCTCGAAAAAGGACGTGTAGTTATTTTTGGCGGAGGAACCGGAAATCCGTATTTTACAACCGATAGCGCAGCCGTGTTACGAGCCATAGAAATAGGAGCCGATGTGATTTTAAAAGGCACTCGAGTAGATGGAATTTATACCAGTGATCCTGAAAAAGATGATAAAGCAACCAAATTTGACTTTATAAGTTTTGACGAAGTGCTAAAAAAGGGATTGAAAGTAATGGATACAACAGCATTCACATTAAGTCAAGAAAACCACTTGCCCATCATAGTTTTTGATATGAATAAAAAAGGAAACTTGTTAAAAGTAGTTTCCGGAGAAAAAATAGGAACAAAAGTCAATATTTAATTTACAATTCCGTTCAACAATAAAGAATGAATTGGTTTGATTATTGATAGAAAGAGAAATAGAATAAAACACGTTTAATTATAAAACCAACATCCCAAAACAGTAGGGATGTAATTAATAAAGATGGAAGAAGAAATTAAATTTTTACTAGACAGCACTAGAGAGTTAATGGATAACGCCATTAAACATCTTGAAAAAAGATTGGTAAACATACGTGCCGGAAAAGCCTCTCCCGCTATGGTAGGAAGCGTAATGGTAGATTATTACGGAACGCCCACGCCACTTAATCAAGTAGCAAATGTTTCTACTCCAGACGGAATGACAATCTCTATTCAACCTTGGGAAAAATCAATTATTCCCGAAATTGAAAGAGGAATTCATGCTGCCAATATAGGATTTAACCCCATGAATAATGGCGAAAGTGTAATTATAAACGTGCCTCCGTTAACCGAAGAAAGACGTAGAGATTTGGTTAAACAAGCTAAAGCCGAAGCCGAAGACACACGTATTGGAATTAGAAACGATAGAAAGCACGCCAATAATGAAATTAAAAAATTAGACCTTTCTGAAGACCTAAAGAAAAACTTAGAGATTGATATTCAGAAGTTAACCGATGAGCACATAGCAAAAGTGGATGATATTCTTTCTAATAAAGAAAAAGAAATAATGACCGTTTAAATGTAAGTTTATAAAGAATTTCACAACAATAACTTAAAGCGACAACCTTCTGTCGCTTTTTTTATAACATTGCGTAAGTGAAGCAGTTTTTTATACTTGTTTATTTTTTAATAACCGCCATTAGTTGGGCGCAACAGCCTGCGCCTAAAACAAAAGATACACTTATAGAAAGCCCGTTTAAAACCGGTTTTTACCCCATTTCCTTTTTTGATCTTGACTTACGATATCTTGTAAAATATAACGATTATGAAGGGTTTAGATTGGGCTTTGGAGGATATACCAACGACAAACTTTTTAAAAAAATACGACTCGGCGGGTACGTAGCATACGGTTTTAAAGACCACCGCTATAAATATAAAATAGGAGCCGGAATACGTATTCATAAAAAACACAAGGCTTGGGCAAATATCTCCTACATTAACGATATACAAGAGGTAGGAAGTCACGCATTTTTAACCGATAAGTTGGTGTATTCGGTTTTTGAACCACGGCTGGTAAACATAAAACAGTTTTACAAACACCAAACTTGGCAAGTAAATGTTCAAAATCATCTTATTCCTATTATACTTTCAGAACTTCGATTTTCGCAGCGAAATATTCAAAACATACTAAAT
>JALWYP010000174.1 GCA_026992695.1 Flavobacteriaceae bacterium | reverse complement strand
CTGTGCCGAAATCAAAAAAACGCTAAATAAACATACAAGAAATGCAAGAATTTTACTCATATCAAAATATTTTCCCGAAATGTATAAATTTACTCGCAAATAATTTTAAGATACACTGTTAAATTCTATTTTTGCTTCAAATAAAAATGGCTTATGATAACGATTGACCAAGTAAATAATCTTAAAAAACGCCTGGATGCGTTAAGGAGGTATCTTTGACATTGCCGGAAAGAAAATAGAAATAGGTAACGACGAAGAAAAAACTTTTGACCCTAATTTTTGGAATAACCCCAGAGAAGCGGAAGCTTTTATGAAGATGCTTCGGAATAAAAAAAGTTGGGTAATAGATCTTGAAAAAGCTGAAACTTGTACTGAAGAAGTAGAAATTTTTTTTGAATACTTAAAAGAAGGAGAAGGAACGCCCGAACAACTTGAAAAAGCGTATCATAACGCATTAGAACAAATTGAAGCATTAGAGTTTAGAAATATGCTTAGCGAGGAAGGCGATTCGATGAGTGCCGTATTGCAAATTACTGCCGGTGCAGGTGGTACCGAAAGTTGCGATTGGGCACAAATGCTTATGCGAATGTACTTAATGTGGGCAGAAAAAAGAGGGTTTAAAGTAAAAGAATTAAACTATCAAGAGGGCGATGTAGCAGGTGTAAAAACCGTTACGCTTGAAATAGACGGCGAATATGCATTTGGTTGGTTAAAAAGTGAAAACGGTGTACACCGGTTGGTGCGTATTTCTCCCTTTGACAGCAATGCCAAACGACACACCAGTTTTGCGTCTGTGTATGTGTATCCGCTTGCAGATGATAGTATTGAAATTGAAATAAATCCGGCGGATATTTCTTGGGATTTTGCTCGAAGCAGTGGTGCCGGTGGACAAAACGTTAATAAAGTAGAAACCAAAGCCATACTTACCCACCATCCTACCGGAATTGTAATTCATAATTCCGAAACTAGATCACAACTTGAAAACAGAGAAAAAGCGATGCAAATGCTTAAATCGCAATTGTATGAAATTGAACTAAGAAAGCGACAAGCTCACCGAGACGAAATAGAATCAAACAAAATGGCGATTGAATGGGGTTCTCAGATTAGAAACTACGTTCTTCATCCATATAAATTAGTTAAAGACGTACGCACAGGCTACGAAACCGGAAACACCGAAGCTGTTTTAGACGGAGAAATCGACGAATTTTTAAAAGCCTACTTAATGATGACCGGACAAAAAGAAAACGAAAATGAATTATAATTTAAAGTTTTAGGATTACCTTTTGATTTTTTTAATAAGACTCTAATTTCAGACCTACAAGGTTGCCCTTACTTCCTCCTTCTGAAAACATTGCAGGATAAATCTCATTAAATCTTTCGTGTTATGTCTTAGATTTTCAATCGAAAAAATTATAAATCCAGAATCATCAATTGCGTTATTCTACTTTAAAATAGGTGGTTGCAGAAATGGGTTTTCCTGTGTTTGTAAATCCTTCAACAACAACTTTATATGTTCCGGCAGTATCTGAAGTGTAAAAAGGTAGTGTTACAGCTGATTTGGAAAGGTACATTCTTGGTTTCCATAAAAGCTGAATTCGATAATCCGGTATTCTTTCAAGTTTATCTGATGTAGCATCGTACTTTTGCTGATAATATTTTTTGGGCAATAAGGGTTTTTCTATTTTGTAAGGTACAATTTTGGGTAATTCTTTTGCAAAATCTACATCTTTTTTTGTTGTTTCAATAGCGATAATTCCTTTAAAATTTTTAGGACCTAAAACAATATTGTTTTTAATAATTCGAATATTATCAACTCTGTACGCATTAAAATTTAACAACCAATTATAATCTTGAATAAGAACACCATCTAATAAAACAAGTGGTTTTAAGTTTTCGTATAAATAGTCTTCCGGTCTTCTTATATTAAAAGTTATTTCACCCTCTGGTTTCTTAACATAAACG
>JALWYP010000173.1 GCA_026992695.1 Flavobacteriaceae bacterium | reverse complement strand
ATCTTAGATCTTGTAAATTCAAAAAAAATATACCTTACTGATAAAATAAAATAAATCATGTCTAAACGAAGAATAAATAAAGTAGCCGTTATTGGCTCCGGAATAATGGGAAGCGGTATTGCTTGTCATTTTGCAAACATTGGTGTGGAAGTATTATTACTAGACATTGTTCCTCGTGAACTCACCGAAAAAGAAATAGCCAAAGGACTTACCTTACAAGACAAACAGGTAAGAAACCGATTGGTAAACAACCATCTTGCAAACGCTATAAAATCAAAACCGGCTCCCTTATACCATAAAAAATTTGCAAGCCGAATAACTACCGGAAATACCGAAGATGACATTGCAAAAGTAGCCGAAGCCGATTGGATTCTAGAAGTAGTGGTTGAGCGTCTGGATATTAAAAAAATTGTTTTCGATCAACTTGAAAAATACCGAAAACCCGGAACGCTCATTACCAGTAACACATCCGGAATACCCATTAAATTTATGAGCGAAGGAAGAAGTGACGATTTTCAAAAACACTTCTGTGGCACTCACTTTTTTAACCCGCCACGCTATCTAAAACTCTTTGAAATAATTCCCGGACCCAAAACATCGCCAGAAATACTATCGTTTTTAAATAACTATGGCGAAAAATTTCTTGGAAAAACTTCGGTAATAGCCAAAGACACACCCGCTTTTATAGGTAACAGAATTGGGATTTACGGTATTCAAAGCCTCTTTTATTTGGTAAAAGAAATGGGGCTTACTGTTGAAGAAGTAGATAAACTAACAGGACCCGTTATTGGTCGCCCTAAATCGGCAACTTTTAGAACCGTAGATGTGGTAGGGCTCGATACACTTGTTCACGTAGCCAAAGGAATATACGACAACTGCCCCGATGACGAAGAACACAACATTTTTAAAATCCCCGATTTTATTCAAAAAATGATGGATAATAATTGGTTGGGAAGTAAAACCGGACAAGGATTTTACAAAAAAGTAAAAAACAACGATGGTAAAAGTGAGATACTCGCTTTAGACCTCAATACGTTAGAATACCGCAGTAAAAAAAGAGCTTCTTTTGCAACGTTGGAACTTACCAAACCCATAGATAATGTTATCGACAGGTTTAAAGTTTTAATCAAAGGAAAAGACAAGGCAGGCGAATTTTACCGAAAAAACTTTGCAGCAATGTTTGCCTATTCCTCTAAACGAATTCCCGAAATCACCGATGAACTCTACAAAATCGATGACGCAATGAAAGCTGGTTTTGGTTGGGAACATGGTCCGTTTCAAATCTGGGATGCCATTGGTGTGGAAAAAGGAATTCAATTAATTAAAGACCTGGGTAAAGAACCTGCTCCTTGGGTGCAAGATATGATAGACTCGGGAATAAATTCTTTTTATACTGTAAAAGAAGGTGCTACGTATTACTATGATATTCCGCAAAAGAAACACATAAAAATACCCGGACAAGATGCCTTTATTATTCTGGATAATATTAGAAAAACCAACGAAGTATATAAAAATAGCGGAGCCGTAATTGAAGATTTAGGCGATGGAATTCTTAACGTGGAATTTAGAAGCAAAATGAACTCCATTGGCGGTGATGTTCTCACTGCATTAAACAAAGCCATCGATATTGCCGAAAAAGATTTTGACGGATTGGTAATAGGTAATCAAGGAGCAAACTTCTCTGTAGGAGCCAATATCGGAATGATTTTTATGATGGCAGTAGAGCAAGAATACGACGAACTAAATATGGCAATTAAATATTTTCAAGATACCGTAATGCGTTTGCGATATTCCTCTATTCCAACAGTAGTTGCTCCACACGGAATGACACTCGGTGGTGGTTGCGAAATGACATTGCACGCAGACCGAGTGGTAGCCGCAGCCGAAAGTTATATAGGTCTTGTTGAGTTTGGTGTTGGAGTTATCCCCGGAGGTGGCGGATCTAAAGAAATGGCGTTGCGTGCCGGAGACCGTTTCCATAAAAACGATGTAAAATTAAATGTTTTGCAAGATTATTTCCTAACCATAGGTATGGCAAAAGTATCCACTTCTGCATACGAAGCTTACGATTTAGACATCTTAAAAAAAGGAAAAGATATCGTTGTTGTAAATAAAGACCGCCAACTGGCAACTGCAAAAGCAATTGCAAGACAAATGGCAGATCAAGGATACACCAAACCTATCCCCAGAAAAGATGTTTACGTTTTAGGTAAACAAGCTCTAGGAATGTTTTTAGTAGGAACCGACTCGATGGAAGAAGCACATTACATCTCAGAGTACGATAAAAAAATAGCAAATAAACTGGCTTATGTAATGGCAGGAGGAGACCTCTCTGAACCTTCTTATGTTTCCGAACAGTATTTACTCGATTTAGAACGTGAAGCCTTTTTAAGCCTTACAACAGAAAGAAAAACCCTAGAACGAATAGAAAATATGTTAAAAAAGGGGAAACCGCTAAGAAATTAAAAAGAAGAATTAAGTACAACGCATGAAGAATTAAGAATATGCATAGATTTGAAGAGTTAAAAATTTGGCAAAAAGCAATGGGCATTACAGAAGGTGTCTATAAGTTATCTTCTTCTTTTCCTAAGGAAGAAAAATACGGTTTAACAAACCAAATAAGACGAAGTGCTGTTTCTATTGCCTCAAACATTGCCGAAGGTGCCGGTAGAAATTCAAATAAGGAATTTATATATTTCTTAAGTATTGCTAACGGTTCTTCATTCGAGTTACTTACACAAATATATTTATCAAAAAGATTAAATCTTTCTTCAGAAGAAGAAACAATACCTATTATAAATCAAATATCGGAAGTATGTAATATGAATTATTCACTACAAAAATCATTAACTAATAATAAAAACAAAACTTAATACTTTCACTTATTACTTTGTACAAAAAACACTTAATACTCTTTTAAAAAAATAAAACCATGAAAACAGCATATATCGTAAAAGCATATCGAACAGCAGTAGGAAAAGCTCCGCGAGGTCTATTCCGTTTTAAACGCCCGGACGAAATGGCAGCAGAAACTATTAACTATTTGTTAGGCAAAGTACCCGAACTCGATAAAAAGCAAATAGACGACGTGATGGTAGGTTGTGCTATGCCCGAAGCCGAACAAGGACTAAATATGGCTCGCCTTGTATCGCTTATGGGGCTAGAAATTGAAGACGTACCGGGAGTAACCGTAAATCGTTATTGCGCTTCCGGATTAGAAACCATTGCTATGGCAACCGCAAAAATTCAAAGTGGTATGGCAAATTGCATTATTGCCGGAGGTGCCGAAAGTATGAGCTATATCCCAATGGGAGGTTACAAACCCACACCCGATTATAAACTGGCTAAAAAAGGGCACGAAGATTATTACTGGGGAATGGGACTAACCGCCGAAGCAGTAGCAAATGAATACAACGTTTCAAGAGAAGACCAAGATGAATTTGCTTACAACAGCCATATGAAAGCACTTAAAGCACAAGCTGAAGACCGCTTTCAAGACCAAATAGTTCCTATAACTGTAGAACATACTTTTGTAAATGAAGCTGGTAAAAAAGAAACCAAAAACTATACCGTTACCAAAGATGAGGGACCCCGAAAAGGCACATCTCTGGAAGCCCTTGCAAAACTCCGTCCTGTTTTTGCAGCAGGAGGAAGTGTAACAGCAGGTAACTCTTCACAAATGAGCGATGGTGCTTCGTTTGTACTTATTATGAATGAAGAAATGGTAAAACAACTTAACTTAGAACCGGTTGCCAGAATGGTAAACTTTGCAGCAGCAGGAGTACCACCCAGAATTATGGGAATAGGTCCGGTAAAAGCCATTCCCAAAGCACTAAAACAAGCCGGATTAAAACAAAGTGATATTGATTTAATCGAACTCAACGAAGCATTTGCTTCACAATCTTTAGCCGTAATAAGAGAATTGGGGCTTAACCCCGACATCGTAAACGTAAACGGAGGTGCCATAGCACTAGGACACCCATTAGGTTGCACCGGAGCAAAACTTTCTACACAACTTTTTGACGAAATGCGAAAACGAGATATGAAAGGAAAATACGGATTGGTAACCATGTGTGTAGGTACAGGACAAGGTGCTGCCGGAGTATACGAATTTTTAGGATAACCAAATTATTGCAAAATTTAAAAAAGGAAACAAGTAGAATTAAAAAATAAACATTATGAGTAACGAGGAAAAGAATATACTACGAGGCGGGCAGTTTACCGTAAAACAAACCGCTCCGGAAGACGTATTTACTCCCGAAGATTTTTCGGAAGAACAAAAAATGATGCGCGATTCGGTAATTGAATTTGTCGATCGTGAAATTTGGCCTCAAAAACCAAGATTTGAAAAACACGATTACGATTTTACATTAGAAATAATGAAAAAAACCGGAGAACTGGGATTACTAGGGGTTGCAGTACCTGAAGCCTACGGAGGTCTCGGTATGGGATTTGTTTCTACCGTATTGGTATGCGACTATATTTCAGGAACAAGCGGATCGTTTAGTACGGCTTTTGGCGCCCATACCGGAATTGGCACAATGCCTATCGTTCTCTACGGAACCGAGGAACAAAAGAAAAAATACGTACCAAAACTTGCCACAGGCGAATGGATGGGAGCTTACTGCCTAACCGAGCCCGGAGCCGGTAGCGATGCCAATAGTGGAAAGACCAAAGCCGAATTAAGCGAGGACGGAAAACACTACATTATTAACGGACAAAAAATGTGGATATCCAATGCCGGATTTGCCAATTTATTTATCGTTTTTGCCAGAATTGAAGACGATAAATACATTACCGGATTTATTGTAGAAAACGACCCTGATAACGGAATTACCCTGGGAGAAGAAGAACATAAACTGGGTATTCATTCCTCCTCTACCCGACAAGTATTTTTTAACAACACAAAAGTGCCGGTAGAAAATATGCTTTCTGAAAGAGGTAACGGATTTAAAATTGCCATGAACGCGTTAAATATTGGAAGAATTAAACTTGCCGCAGCGTGCTTAGATGCACAACGTAGAGTTATCTCCGAAGCTGTAAACTATGCAAACGAACGCATACAATTTAAAACTCCCATTGCAAAGTTTGGTGCTATTAAAGCTAAAATTGCCGAAATGGCAACCAGTTTATATGCAGACGAAAGTGCTGTGTATAGAGCCTCGGCAGATATCGAAAAACGCATAAAAATTCGTGAAACAGAAGGGAACACACATCAGGAAGCCGAATTAAAAGGAGTAGAAGAATTTGCTATAGAATGTTCTATCCTTAAAGTAGCCGTATCGGAAGATGTGCAAAATTGCACCGATGAAGGTATTCAAATTTACGGCGGAATGGGCTTTAGTGCAGAAGCACCTATGGAATCGGCTTGGCGGGATGCTCGTATTGCCAGAATTTATGAAGGTACAAACGAAATTAACCGAATGCTCGCTGTAGGAATGTTAGTAAAAAAAGCGATGAAAGGTCACGTAGATTTACTTAAACCCGCTATGGCTGTTGCTGACGAACTTACCGGAATTCCTTCATTTGATATGCCCGATTACAGCCAAACGCTCTCTGAAGAAGTAGATATGGTAATCAAACTTAAAAAAGTATTCTTAATGGTTGCCGGAAGTGCAGTACAAAAATTTGGAACCGAATTAGAACACCACCAACAAATTTTAATGGCTGCTGCCGATATTCTTATCGAAATTTACTTAGCTGAAAGCACCCTGCTTAGAACACAGAAGAATGCAAAACGATTTGGAGAAGAAAATCAAAAAACACAAATAGCTATGGCACAATTATATTTGTATAATGCCGTTGATATTATAAGTAAAAAAGCCAAAGAGGCAATTGTTTCTTTTGCCGAAGGCGACGAACAAAAAATGATGCTAATGGGACTTAAACGTTTTACTAAATACCAAAACATGCCAAATGTTGTTGCTTTACGCAACCAAATTGCCGAAAAGGTATCTAAAGAAAACAAATACCCGTTTTAAAGATTACTCGATTTGTCGAGACTATACACTTAAAGTTAAAACCGTTTCAACTAATTGAAGCGGTTTTTTAATTAAATAATTTATGTACTTTTATAGACTATTATCACTTTTAGCTATGAACAAATTACTGTTTTTATTAATTCCTTTTTTTGGCTTTTCACAATCGAATACCGAAGTATTTGTATTTGATTATAATTTTAATCCCGAAGGCTTCGAAATTTCTAATTTTACAAATATCTCTAATAATTCCGGGTACGACAATCAACCTTCATTTGATTTTGATGATTTTATTCTTTATGCACGAACCAATAACAATCAAACCGATATTTATCAATATGCATTTCAAGGTAAAACAAATACTCGTGTAAACAAACCAACATTGGGAGGAGAATATTCACCTCAACGTATTCCCGGTAGTTTTGATATTGCAGCAGTACGATTAGATACTTCAGGATTACAACGATTGTACAAATACGATGAACGTTCGGGAGCTTCTACTGTATTACTGAATAATTTACAAGTTGCCTATTATACTTTTTTTAATAAAGATACCATTGTTTCGGCTGTGTTAGACGGTAATGATTTAGACTTAGTGATTTCTTCCATTTCACATAAAACAAACGACACGATAACCAATAAAATTGGTAGGTCTATTAGTAATGTCCCGCATTCTAATAATTGTAGTTATACCGTTATTAATGAAGATGATAATCACGACCTTTATATCATTGATATGAAAACCGGAGAAAGTTTTTTTGTTTGCGAACTACCTATTGGCGTAGAAGATTATGCTTGGTTAGATGGTGATAGAATTATTATAGGAAGTAATTCTTCTATCTTTGTTTATGATTTGTTTGGCAATCAAAAATGGGAAAAATTAATAG
>JALWYP010000172.1 GCA_026992695.1 Flavobacteriaceae bacterium | reverse complement strand
AAAGACAACCCAAGGGAAGCCTCCCGAAATAAGATTTAGAATTATAAGACCTGTCATTACAATTACAAAAACGCTAAAGTGAATATAAAACGATTTAATATTTTCTACTCGTTCTTTTGCTTTAGCATATTTTTTTTCGTTTATATAAGTTGTTGATGTATTCATTGTTGAAATTTGTTTAGTTAATAAAGGTATTTCTACCGTAAAAGTATTTTCATTTTTGTAGATAGCTACCATACGATTGGTAAGTAAACCATACCGTTGGCTAATGTTTTGTAACCCGACACCGGTTCCTTTTTTTAATACTTGTTTGGGTTGCAATGAGTTTTTAATGCGAAGTGTATTTCCTTTTTCTTCAATAGTAATAACTAGTTTTTTTGAAGGTGTAGCTACATTATGTTTTACAGCATTTTCAAGCAATAATTGAAGCGACAAAGGAACTACTTTGGCTTCCGGATTGCTTAATTTTTCCGGAAGTGAAATCTCCAAACTATCTTCATATCGCATTTTTAAAAGCGAGAGATACAATTTTGCGAAGTGTAATTCTTGCGTAACGGTAACCAAATCTTTATCTTTTTGTTCAAGTACATAGCGATAAATTTTTGATAAAGCTGTAGTGAAATTTACGGCAGCGTTGGGGTTTTCTTCAATAAGTCCGGTTAGCACATTAAGGCTGTTAAACAAGAAATGCGGGTCTAATTGGTTTTTAAGTGCATCAAATTTTGCTGAAGCCGTTCCTGCAATAAATTTTTGTTCGGCTATTTTATGATCTTGTTTTTGTTTGTAATAATAAAAAGCTAAAAAAACAATGGTAACAAAAATGGATATATTTATAGGAATATAATATGCCATTGCTGTTTCGGTTGTAATAAAAGCTGAAAAAGATTCGCCTCCTATAACTACATTTGTTATTACTCTAATTAGAAAAGTGTCAACCACCGTAATAAGAATAATACCCACTGTAACGAAAGCGATTACTTTAAAATTAAAGAAATTCTTTTTGTATCGATCAATTAAATAATTACAGAAATAAGCATTGGTGAGATAATAAACAATGGCATATACTTGGTTGTAAGCAAAGGAAATAAGAAGTTCTTCTCCGGTAGAATAAATAGTTACTCCCGAAAAAAATTGAATGAGCAACAGGATGATAAAAACACCTATTCCTACTAAAAAAGCTTTTCCGAATTCCTTTACAAATGTTGTCATACTATTAGTTTGAACAATTTTCTTCTAAGAGTTGTTGCGCTCTTTTTAAATCAAATTTAGGGTAAAATAATGCTTTAGGAGCAAACGTTTTTGAAAGCTCAATGGCTTTTTCAATGTCTTTACAAAAAGCAGTAACCGGTTTCCCGAAGAATTTTGCTCCGCCCATATCCCATTGTGCTTTGTTGAGTATAACGTTTGGGTTTTCGGGGTCTAATAGCAGTGCTTTTTCATACATTTGCGCTACTTTTGCGCCGTATAACATTCCGTATTTTTGTCCGTCATAAGCTACCCAAACCGTATGCCACAGTGCATCGATAATGATAATTTCGGGATTGTTTTTAGACCGCGATTTGGCTTCATTTAAAAATACCAAAGCTTTATCCATCTGGCTTTTTAATTGGGCTACGTCTTTAATGTTAAAACCTTGTGTAATCATTACATAAGCCGCATAATAAGGAGGTAACCAATTATTCGGTTCGGCTTTTGAGATGCGTTCAAATAAGTTTACCGCTTCGGTAGGTTTGTTTTCTTTCCATAAAGAAAGTGCTTTTTGCATTCCTTTTTCGTACGGTGTTTGTGCTTGTACCGAAAAAGTAAGAGTAGCTATAATGATAAAAATAAATTGTTTCATGGTTTAATGATGTTTAAAGTTACAAATTAATTTCGATTTCGTTGGCTTGATTTTCTGAAACTGTAAATAGGGCATCTTTCCATTTTGCCGGACCAAAACGTGCCGGAGCATTGTTTGAGAAGCCATATTT
>JALWYP010000171.1 GCA_026992695.1 Flavobacteriaceae bacterium | reverse complement strand
CTAATTATCAAAGCTTAAAAGAAAAAATAAAATATGTGTTTCTTAATATTTACGCAAAAGAACAAGGTTGTTATAACGGTTGTATTGGCGATAACGATGAAACTTCTATCTTAAACGTTCTTGACAACTATGATATAAGTGCAATTACAATTAATGAGTTAAACCCCAACTTTTGCGATCAAGCAACTAATACCTACCAAGATAAAGAACAACGCTTTATCCCTATAGATAATTTATATAATTCAGGTGTAAGTGAGGAAGATGCCATAAACGAAATGGAAGGTGACGGAGACTACATTAATTGGATAGAAACAGGCAACTGCCCTTTGGTGGGTGATATGGAAATATTTATTAACGGATATTTAACCGAACTAAACAGCAACGGACAGTATTTACCTCCCATTGGCAATAGACCACTTACCGGGCAGTACTTAACCCCAGATTTGTTAGAAGCCTTTGGTGGCGATGCAGCCAACCCACCGGTTTCCATAAATCTAGTTGGAAACGATGTTTCTAGTACCACACTAACCATCTCGGTAAATACATCACCCGCTTTACCCACAAGTGACCAAATTACCATAAATGCACCGGGATACGATTGGAATAATTACAGTACGATTTCTCCGCCTACCGGTGCTAATTGGAATATAATTAGCATAAACAACCTTTACTATGTTCCGGGTAGCTATAACCAGCAAACACAACAATTTGCATTTGAGTTTGTAGCTCAAATACTTACTGTTAATGGCTTTGAAGAAGCGGTATTTAACGGCACAACCCTTGCTGCTATTGGAGAGTGTGGCACTACAGATAACGGAGTGGGAGAAGTACTCGATGACCAAATGAGCGACCCGAATAGCCCCTACGGTTGTACCCGGCAAGCTAATTTTACTATAGACTTTATTGCGCTGTTAAACGAGCTAAAAAATACCGGTCATATTAACGATGTAAGTTATCCCTTATCATCTACAACCTATTATACTAATAGCTTTTTACCCGAGTTTTTAGGCGACCCAAATTATGATGCCGTTTGGAATGCACAAACCCAATTTCAATATTATAACATTTTAAATACAAATACCTATTTTAATCTTCAAATGGATAATGGTATTTTATTAGATGATGTAAATATAAGTAGTTTTGAAAGTATTACCTATGTAAACACCACAGGGAGTGGCGATATCATTAAACTGTATTATACCAATACCAATAATCAGGTGGCGTATTTCGATGCAAGTTTTAAACAAGGACTACCTTATTCTTGCTGTGAAATTAACTTAACTAGTGAGACTAATATTTATGCATTTTTAGATTGTACTTCTATGACAGTTAATGATGCTTTTTATTTAAAAGAAAAATTGATTGAATGGTTTGCTGAATTTCAAATCACCAATCCAGATCCTCTTTATGTAGGCAAGTTATATATTCTTCCTGTTGGGACTGGACCACAACCAAACGACCAATTATTTGAACAGTATCTACAACACCCAAAAAGTCTGTTAACAGGAATTGTTCACTTTACTGTTGATCCAAATTTTACTGTGTTAATTGACCCGCAATATCTACCTATTGGCACGGATGTTCTTAATAATTCGATACCTATAGAAGATGATGCCGTTTGTTTATCATTTGTTGATGAAACTCATAATGCATATCATTCTAATATTGAAAATGATTTTACAGGTCAACCAACTACTATATTTCAAAATGATTATATTTACTTTAGAGATAATTACAATAGTTTTAATTATTTTAAAGGCGTATTATATCCTATACCAAGACTTGGAGGAGGACATGCTGAATCTACTAGAGCTTTAATGTTACAAGCAATGGCAGCCATTGAAGGAAGAACATTGACATCTACAGAGTTAGATGCTTTTAACGTAAACCCCCAAGTAGATGTTTCTGCAATACTTTCTTCAAATCCTTATGAGGGCATTTTATCAGACGGAAGTACTTATATTCCTCTAAAAAACTTAGGATGGAGAGGTGTTTATGATAAAATAAGTCCTGCCTCTAGTGTATTTAGTACTGCTCAGTTTCAAGAAGAAATTACAGATCTTGTTTTGTTCGATTCAGATGGAACAACGGATTGTACTCCTTGCATCCCCCAAACCGTTGCTCCTGTAAGTTGTACCGAAAAATATAATGAGTTTTTAACGTTAATGAATACCGTACCTAACTATCAGCTCCCCGATTTTCTTTCTAACGACCCGGTACCTAATGAAGACCCTGTAGAAAACGAAGGACGTGATAATTTTTGCAATTTTAATTTTGGCTATTTGGTAGATGGTTACACAGCCTACCTGCAACAACCTGCTTTTAATATTATTAATGGAGGCAACCAAGGCACAGAGAGCGACTTCTTTATTTCTATTGCCGAGTTTGGTGCCACAAATCTCAACTACGGGTATAATGATTATCAAGCGGTAATTGATGCTTATGCCGTTTATACCGCTCAAGGGCAAAACCCTTTTTTAAGTTGGAGTGCGTACGTAAATGATGTGTATATGGTCGAAAACACAGTTTGTCCGCCCGCTCCTATGTTACCTGGTCCTATTGAAGTTGAAGAAAACGACTCTTGTAACGAAATGGTTATTAACATCGAAGAAACCTATATGGAAGATGCTTATAATAATTACATCGATGCATTAGTACAGCAATTTAAAACCGGATACATACAAGCTGCCATATCTAACCTTGTAGAAAACTTAGATATGCAATATCAAGATAACGAATATCAATACACATTGTATTATTACGACCAAGCCGGTAATCTAGACCAAACCGTACCCCCGCAAGGCGTAGATAAGCTTTCATTAACCAACCAAGAAAACCAAGTTATTAACAGCTTTAGAGAAAATGGCGAACCTGCAAATGTAAATCCTCCTCCGGTAGTATCTAACCACTCATTAAAAACACGCTATAAATACAACTCCCTCAACCAACTTATCTGGCAACAAACCCCGGACGGAAACCAAAGCTGGTTTGCTTACGATGACCTGGGACGTATTATAGCATCGCAAAACGCCAAGCAAAATACCGATGCCCAAAATAGTATTACGCAACCGCAATACGACCTGGATAGCAATGTTTATGAACTATTTGACGGCACTATTAAAAAAAATACAACTACTTGGAAAAACTCCGCCGGATACAGTTTAGAAACCATTAACACAAATGGTTATGTGTCGCATAAACTGGTAGCTCCGGCTTCCCAAAATAAAAATGTTATTGTGGGACTCACTTATGCCGGTACTAGTATAAGTTTATTAGAACCTTTTAATAGAGTAGATTACGGTATTTATACCTACGACCAAGCCGGTGAAAACAAATTTAAAATATACCATAGAGGCACCGAAATCACACTTCCGCAGGGTACTCAAAATAATTTTAACCCCGGCGATGTATTAAAAGTAGAAAGGCAAAGCGGACAAATAAACTTTTACATTAACAATACCCTATTACTCGCTATAACCGAAAGTAACTACGGCGGAAACCAAACCGGAAATCCTCTAAAAGCACAATTTGCACTTCATGACGATAACAATACCATTAGCGAATTAACGCTGGTAGATTATAACAACGCAAACGACCAAAGAGAATTTTTCAGCTACACAAAATACGATGCCATTGGTCGCATCATTGAAGCCGGACAATTTAAAACAGCCTCGGATAATTATGATATCTCTGACGAAGGAAAACTCATAGACTTTACCCTGCCCAATCCTACCGCGGTAAATACTTTTAATTTCTCGCTAGGACACAGAGATCAAGTTAGCAACACCTATTACGACTCCCCTATACTATTACCCTACAGCACAACAGGAAACAATACTACTTACAGTAGCACGTTGTTTGATAGCTATAACCCGCAAAATGCACGTAACCGTGTTACCGCTGTTACCTATACTAAAAATTTTATTAGTGTTACGGCTGCTACCTACGGAGAATATGACAATGCCATTTTTTATAACTACGACATACACGGCAATGTAAAACAGCTTGTAAACTTTTTTACAAAACTCTATTTCCCCGATGCACCCCAACCCGTGCATTACAAAACCGTTGACTATGAGTACGACCTTATAAGCGGTAACGTAAACAAAGTTATTTTCCAAAAAAACCGGATAGACCAATTTATTCATAAATACACCTACGATGCAGACAACCGAATTGTTAGCGTAGAAACATCCAACAACGGCTTAATTTGGGAAAAAGATGCTACCTACCAATATTATAAACACGGACCACTGGCGCGTACCGTATTAGGAAACAAAAAAATACAAGGATTAGACTATGTATATACCCTGCAAGGATGGCTTAAAAGTGTTAACGGACAAGATTTAAGCAACAGTAATCTCGATCCCGGTAAAGATGGTATTATTGCAATAGGAAGCAATACCACAGCCAAAGATGCTTTTGGATACACCCTCGATTATTACAACGGCGATTATATTGCATCCTTCCCTAATGCATATCAAGCACAAACCATCACGCAAGACCCTTCTGTTACAACCAGTAACAAAAACTTGTACAACGGCAATATTAAACAAATGACCACCTCCTTGCGTGAACTCGAAGACGCATTGTTACCCACACAAGTAAACCGGTACACCTACGACCAACTCAACCGTATAACCGGTTTCTCATCAAGCTCTGTAACAGGTACACAAGGCAATTACACCCAAAAGGATAGCTACCAAGCCCAATATAGTTTTGACCGAAACGGAAACCTGCAAAACCTCGTTCGTAAGGTGTTTGACAAAGACAATAACAACAACGGTGTACCCATTACAATGGACGACTTTACATACCAATATAAATCCGGTACAAACCAACTTACCCTTATAAACGATGCCATAAACACCAACAACCAAATTGTAGATTTTGGTACCGATATAAAAGACCAATCTACAGCACTTGGCGTTGCTTATAACGAAGCAGACCCCAATACTCACAACTATATTTACGACGAAATAGGACAACTTATTGAAGACAAAACCGAACATTTAACCATAAAATGGCAGGTTGACGGAAAAGTAAAAGAAGTGCTTAAATCGCCGCAAAACACTCGCGTACAAACGGTAATACGGTTTGATTATGACGGATTAGGTAACCGCATTGCCAAAAAAACATCCTATTTACAAAGCACCAACGAAAATGCCACCTATTACGTTCGCGATGCACAAGGCAACGTACTGGCGGTATATAATGCCAACACCTTTAACGAAGGCGGATTAAAAGGAACGGTAACCCTTAAAGAACTAAACCTTTACGGAAGCAGCAGGCTGGGACTCGAACAAAAAGATTTAGTAATTTACGACTCCTACAACAACAATCCAAACACCAACTACAATGCACTGGCAAGCACCATTGGCGACAAACGCTACGAGCTTACCAACCACCTCGACAATGTATTAAGTGTTGTAAGTGACAAAAAAATTCCTACCTTAGCAGGAAGTTCTTTGAGTTATTTTAATGCAGATATAAAGTCGTATAATGATTACTATCCCTTTGGCATGCTTCTACCTAACAGGCACCAAAACTCCGGAGATTATAGGTATGGGTTCCAAAATCAGGAAATGGATGATGAAATTAAGGGAGAAGGAAGTAGTTATGATTTTGGAGCTAGATTTCACGACCCAAGAGTTGGTAGATGGCTTAGTATAGACCAGTTTGAAAAACGTTACCCTGAATTATCTCCTTATAGTTTTGCAGCTAATAATCCGAATATTTATATTGATTTTGATGGAAGAGACTATATTATATTTATAGAAAACAAAACTGTCACACAGAATACGACGACTCATTTTACTGCCACGGATTTTTACACAACTACAGCTACAAATCCTAATTCAACATATTCTTATATGGTTGTAAAAGCTGAAGGTCCAGATAGATTTTTTTACAACCAAAACACTACTACTATTTACCAAAGAAATGGAGAAGAAGTTAGCAGAAGTGCTTTAGTTCAATCTTACAAAGAGTTTTTCCCATTAGATGAAAATGGTTTACCAAATACTAGGGGCAAAAGAACTGGAATTACAAGTACGGGTGGACTTTTTCTAGGCGGACAGAGAGATAGTGATTTTACTAGTTTAGCGAAATTAGCACCAGATAACATTAAAGATGCTCTTATAGAGAAAAATGCGGTATATGGTGGATTGAAAAGTCAAAAAAGTACTGCTGAAATGACAGAAGTTCTATATGCCACAACGGCTATTACTTTTGCAGCAATAGAGCTATCACCAGCGTTAGTAAATCTTTTGAAAACTAGTCCTGCTATAATGAAAACTGTAGGTTCTGTTTTCAAAATAGAAGGTGTGTCATATACAAGAGTTGGAAGATGGATGACAACATCAGAATTAGAAATTATGCAAAATACTGGCAGGGTTGTTGAAGGAGGAGGAGGACAAACCTTTGTTTCTACAGCAGGAAAGCAAAGGTGGAAAGGAAATGCTGTCAATGGGTCTGTATATGTTGAATTTGATGTTCCTACGAATAGTCTTTTGCAAGGTGGAGATGATGCTCTTAAAATGATTGGTCCCAATGCAATGGGCTCACAAAAAAGAATGTTACAAAAAGCAGGTGGTGAAATGCTTCCAGAGGCAAAAAATATATCACCAGTAATTGATAAAAAATAATTACAACAATGAATTTAGATTGGTTTAAAAATAATATTGTTCCAATATTAACATTATTAGGTTATGAAATTGAATATTCAAATTTTAAAGAAGGAGATTTTGGTTCTATAGAAAGAGTTGAATTTAATAGAGAAGAAAAAGGTGGTGGTGTAGATTTTTGGAGTTCAGGTTATGTTAGTATTCATTTTGTTGATTTTGATGATGATTGCAATGAGTTAATAAATTTACA
>JALWYP010000170.1 GCA_026992695.1 Flavobacteriaceae bacterium | reverse complement strand
GCCTATACCAAAGGAAAATACAAAGCCTATTTTAATGATACTCGTTTAATTAATATTCCGCATTTAGGAGTCAATCCAACAGGCGTTACAATTGAAGCCGGCAATGAAAACATGTTAGTTAAAAATTTTCGTATTGCCAAAGGCGGTGTTAAATATTATGACCGCGTACTTTCTGAAGGTAAAATCATCGTTAACGGAATTAAATTTGATGTAAACAAAGCTACTCTCAAACCGGAAAGTATGGGTCCAATAAATAGAATTTACAAGTTAATGGTTAAAAATCCGGATTTAAAATTTAGCGTAGAAGGACATACAGATGCAGACGGAAGTGAAGAAACTAATATGAATTTATCAAAAGAACGAGCTAAAACCGTAATGGATAAATTGATAAGTATGGGAATCGATAAATCCAGATTAAAATATACCGGTTTTGGTGAATCTAAACCAATTGACAACAATAGCTCTCCGGAAGGAAAAGCTAATAATCGTAGAGTAGAATTTGTAAAATTCTAGTTTTAGTGTTTTTTTAAACCGTACCTGTTTTATAGCAGGTGCGGTAATTATAACCCACAGTATTAATTTTTCCCCTTTAAAAATGAAAAGACAGTTTATTTTTAGCTACTTCTTTTTGGTGACCCTTCTCACAACTACAGTAAATGCGCAAAAGATTGTAGGAAGCTGGTTATTAAATCACATTCGTGAAGATGGTATAACCAAAGAACAAGTTGAACTACTCACTTTTAAAGAGTCGGGAGAATTGCTAGTACGAGATACTCCTTTTGGAACATGGAAAATTAATTCAAAAAGCAAGACCCTTATTCTTGATGCAGAAACTATTTCGGGGACTTATACTATTTCTTCGTTAACCCATCATCAATTAAGATTAATCATTGGAAATAATGAACTATTTTTTATCAAAATAGATAAGAATAAAGTAGAACAAGACAACATCAATTCGGGATTAGTAGGTGTTTGGCAGATTACTAATACCAATCTAGATGAAATAAATGAATTAATTCGGTTTTCAGCACCTAACGAGTTTACTTACATTGAGGAAGATGCATACAGCTCATCTAAAGTTTCGGGAACTTGGTTATATAACAAAAAAGAAAAGCAATTAATCCTCATTAGTCAGCCTAATCCGTTACGAGGGATAAATCGTATTATTTCGAAAAACAAAACCAACATCAAATTACAAAACAAATCATCTTCCCTCCTTCTTACCAAGAAAAAACCGGTATCCAATATTGAAAGGCTTAATTTTTCTGAAGATGATTTCTATAATCAAGAGGGAGAATACCTATACGAAAATGATGCAAACAAACTCCCTTGGAAAAGTGAATATGATATTTTTAACGAAGCTTCAAAAATAGATACATTGGTTTACCAATTCAGTAAATTAAACCAAACCTTAAAGATATTTAACACTTCTTATCTTCAAGCAATAGTAAAGACTGATGTTGAAAATCAAAGCTTTAGTATAGACAATGTGTTTAATCAATACGACCGGTTTACAATACCGGAAGGGCTTACTTTTCAAGAAAACAAGTACGATTTGTTCAAACCTCTTTATCCTTGTCAAGCAGATACTTTTAGAGTAACTGGAAAAGAGACCATTACCATTCCGGCAGGAACATTTGTATGTACGGTTGTAGAAGCAATTAATAACGAAGAGCGTATTAAACTGTATTTGATTGATCAAAAACCCGGTATCCTTGCCAAAATCATTAAAGACAATCCCGAAGAAATGGGATATTATACAATCTATATTTTAAATAAAATAATTTATAAAATAAATAACTAAACAAATTATTATGAAAAAACTAATTCTTATCCTGTCAATACTATCTGCATTTGTATTTACCAATTGCAAAGACAAAAATGAAGAAACCGCCGTAAATCAAGTTATCAACACTTCTTCAAACGAGCAACAAAAACTTAAACGGTATGAAGTAAAATCGGGCGAAATAGAA
>JALWYP010000169.1 GCA_026992695.1 Flavobacteriaceae bacterium | reverse complement strand
GTTATTAATATTCCGGACAATATACCGGATAATGACCAAGCATTTTTAAAACATTTAAAACAGGTTGTCGAAACGCATATTACAAATCCCGAATTTACTGCCGATAAATTTTCTAAATTAATGAATATGAGTCGTATGCAGCTACACCGAAAATTAAAAGCACTTACCGGTTTTTCCACATCTAAATTCATCTTATCTCAACGTTTAAAGATAGCTGCGAAAATGCTTGTTAATAAAGAGGTGAATATCTCTGAAATTGCCTATCAAGTAGGTTTTAGCGATCCTAGCTATTTTAATAGATGTTTTAAAAAACAATTTGGAAAAACACCTTCCGAATTTAAGAAAAAATAGTAATCCACACCAAATTTTTACTACATGTTACAATAGTGCCAGGTATTGTTACATATTTCCTATTGCCTTTTTTTATACATGCATAAATTTGCCCTATGATTTTAAATGCTATGGGCTCTGCAGGCAAAAAATACGGACTATTAAAAGAGGTTAACGAAAGTACCTTGTTAACAAGAGAATCAATTAAAGTATTTTTCTCCGTAATGATGTTGGGTGTGGGCATGTTCAATGTTCCTGCGCAAGCTCATAAATCAAAAGGGAATATCTTAAAAAAACCAAAAGTTAATGTACTGATTAAAAATCCAAATGTACCAGATCCTACTCCTTTTGATAATATTGTATACAGTTTAAAAAAGATTTATGTTACGATTTGGTATTGACTTCTTTAAACTAAAAGTCAAGATAGACGATACAAGGCTTTTGAAGTAGAAACCAAACGGAAACGGTAGTTTAAATTATGTTGATAACAAGGAAATAAAAATGGTTTTTGATATACAATCCGGATACACAAATGTCAATACACCTAGAAAGTTACGTACAGCTTTAAGATAAAAAAAATAGTGATAAGGTAACTGTAGATATAAGGAATTTGCAATTTTATTACTTAATCTACGGTGCTAAAATAGAAAAAAGAAAAACGGATATTTCATGACTGTCGAAAGGGATGATAATTATTTGACCATTTTTTCACTTTTGTTATTTATCAATAGCTCGGTAACTTTTTAAAAAATTACCGGACTATTGGATTGTGAGACTTTAAAAAAATAAAATTATGAATACTATAAAATATCACTAATATTTAACTCTTTTTATGTTATATTACTCAGCATATATCCAGCTCTTTTTTACATAAAAAATGGTGTCTGGCTTTAAAATTATACAAGGAAAATCAATGAAATTATTTAAGTTTGTTTTACTGGGTTTTAGTTTGTTTTTTTTAAGTTTATCAACTACTGGTTGTGAGAAAAAATCAACAAGCAATGTTGCAGAAGTTCATTGGGATAGAGATATGTGTGCTAGATGTGTGATGGTTGTAAGTGATAGGCATAATACTACACAAGTCAGAAATCCAGATACTGGTAAAACATACATGTTTGATGATATTGGTTGTATGGCAGTGTGGTTTAATGACCAAAAAATACCTTGGAAGGACAAAGCAGTTGTTTGGATTACAGATGTAGATACAGGCAAATGGATAGATGCAAGAAAAGCTTTTTATGATACGAACAATGTGACACCTATGTCTTTTGGATACAGTGCACATAAAACAAACGAGAGTATTAAGACAAATGAAGAGATTTTAAGCTACGATGAAGTTCTTAAAAGAATTACTCATCCGAGTAAATAAAAACAGGTTTTGAATCCTGCATAAGAAGATTTGGCTCAATAAAAGGAGCCAAATTTGATAAAAAATTTAATAATGTCAGGGTAGGGGAAGCATAAAAAAACTTTATCTTGTTGTTATAGTGCCATAATTGATCTGCGTATTGGTACACCTTATGGGGCGTGTCCCCTATATTGTCATCGTCTCTGTCAAATCCCACATATCTATCCCAAAAATTGTACTCGACTTTATTGTTTGAAGAGAAACCTCCACCTATATCTTTGACGATATCGTCAATA
>JALWYP010000168.1 GCA_026992695.1 Flavobacteriaceae bacterium | reverse complement strand
AAAGTCGTTGTCTAACAGCTTCATAAAGAAATGCCCCACACGCCACCGAAACATTTAACGAATTAATTTCGCCTAAGAGCGGTAATGCTGCTTTTTCATCTACTAATTTGAGTACGCCCTGAGAAACTCCTTTTCCTTCCGAACCCATAACAATAGCTGTTGGCACCGTAAGATCTACATCGTAAACTTTTTTTGTTGCATGCTCGGTTGCAGCAACGGTTTTAATCCCCGAAGCTTGTAAATAATAAATAGCATCTTTACTATGGTTTACTTTACAAATTGGAATTTTAAAAATAGCACCGGCTGAAGTTTTAACGGTATCTGCTGTTACAGGAGCACCTCCCGATTTAGGTATAATGATCGCTGATACACCGGTACATTCGGCAGTTCTAATAATAGCTCCAAAATTACGAACGTCGCTTATTTGATCTAACAACAAAAATAATGGGGTAGTGGTTTTGGCAGTCACTTCTTCGACAATTTCTTCTAACGAATAAAAATTTATTGGTGATAGCGTAGCCACAATACCTTGATGATTTCCTCCTTTAGCAAGACGGTTTAGTTTTTCGATAGGCACAAAATTTATAGTTGTTTCCTTGTTAGAAAGCGATTGGATTATTTCATTAATAGCAGGATGGTTACTGTCTTTTTGAATAAAAAGTTTGTCTATTATTTTTCCTGATTTTATTGCTTCCTCAACGGGATGGATGCCAAAGGTAAAATTCATAATAATGCGATGTTTGCGCAAAGGTAGTTTAAAAGGTTAGTTAAATATACATTTTTATCATTGATTATCCCTTACCAGTGGCATGGTACTACAACGCAACAATCCTTCTTGCTTGGCAATTTCTGCATAAGGAACCTCTTCAACGGTAAAACCTTGGTTGCGTAACCAAGTATTTAAACGGATGAAGTTTTTTTCAGAAACTACCACATCGGGAGCAATTGAAAAAATATTGCTGTTCATTTGGTACATTTCATCTGCCGTGATATGAAAACAATTTTCTTTTCCGAAGAAATTTACCAACCAAAGGTATTCGGTTTCTTCTAAAAAACCTTCTTTATGAATGATGGCTTTTCCCATTCCTAAGGGTTGAAAACAACAATCTAAGTGAAGTGCGTTATTTTTAGCAAATTCATGAAGTTCTTCTACGGTATTTGATTTGGACTTTTCCGGTTGAAATCCTACCGATTTTTTTAGGTTGAATGATTTTACTTTTTTGTTTGGAAACAATTCTTTAAGCAGTTTTACAGCCTTCATATTAGTTCGGGCGGTAATGATATTCGGGTAATTTTTTTCTCTATAAGTACCTACAAAAATATATTCGTTCCAAGGCATTACATCGCCACCTTCAATGTGGGCATCTTCGGGCAAGGTAATTCGGTTTTCTTTAGGGATTTGTTGCCAAACATATTCTATAGCTTGAATTTCTTTATCTCTGTCTGGGAGAATATTTGCTTTAATCAATTTATCTTCGATAACAAAGGCAATGTCACGAGCAAAAATTTGGTTGTAATTTTTTATTTGCTCAGGTCTGTAAACGGTAATCCCGTATTTTATAAAAATTTCATTTAATGCCTCAATTTCTCGAATCATAGCCGGCTCAATAGGGTAGGTGCCTTTTTTAATGTGCTCGGCAGATTTTGGGTCGTAAGTATCTTCAAGTTTAGGATTTTTTCCTTGTGAGTCTGCTCTTCCTAAAACTACGGCTCGTAATCTAGACACTTCGTTTGTAACGTGTAACTTTATCATAAAGCAAATATAAAAAAAGCATCCGGTTATTAGGATGCTTTTTTAGAGTGGGGTGAAAATTATCTTTTTGTTAACGGTTTAAAATCTCTTAAATTTTCACCAATATAAACTTGTCTGGGTCGTCCTATCGGTTCTTTTCTAAGTCGCATTTCGCGCCATTGAGCAATCCATCCGGGTAGTCTTCCTAATGCAAACATAGGTGTAAACATTTCGGTAGGAATGCCTAAGGCTCTGTAAATAATACCCGAATAAAAATCTACGTTAGGGTATAATTTTCTATCTACAAAATAGGGATCTCTTAGTGCTTCTTCTTCCAATCCTTTAGCAATATCTAAAATAGGATCTTCTACACCTAAATCTGCCAACACTTCATCGGCTGATTTTTTAATGATTTTGGCACGAGGATCAAAGTTTTTATATACTCTGTGACCAAAACCCATTAATCTAAACGGATCACTTTTGTCTTTGGCTTTTGCCATATATTTTTTGGTATCTCCGTCATCTGCTTTTATGGCTTCTAACATTTCAATTACTGCTTGGTTTGCACCACCGTGCAAAGGTCCCCAAAGCGCATTAATTCCTGCAGAAATGGATACAAATAATCCCGCGTGAGAAGAACCTACCATTCGTACTGTTGAAGTTGAACAATTTTGTTCGTGATCTGCGTGAAGAATTAATAATTTATCTAAAGCATCTACAACTACAGGGTTAAGCACATAATCTTCGGTAGGTTTTTTAAACATCATTTTAAGGAAGTTTTCCACATATCCTAAAGAATTATCACCATAGTCTAGTGGTAAACCGGCTTGTTTTCGGTATGCCCAAGCTGTAAGTACAGGGAATTTACCTAGTAATCTTACAATTGCATTGTACATTTCTTCATCAGACTCTACATCTACCGATGTAGGATTAAATGCAACTAATGCACTGGTTAATGAAGATAATACACCCATTGGATGAGCAGATTTAGGAAAACCGTCAATAATTTTTTTGATATCTTCATCTACGTGAGCTTGATCTTTGATATCGGTATGAAACTGATTCAATTGTTCTTGTGTAGGTAACTCACCGAAAATCAACAGATAAGCAACTTCAAGAAAGTCTGCTTTTTCTGCTAAATCTTCAATCGAATATCCTCTATACCTTAAGATTCCTTGTTCACCATTAAGGTATGTGATTGCACTTTCGCAAGAACCGGTGTTTTTAAAACCGGGGTCAAGTGTAATGGTTCCGCCTGAAGAGGCTCTTAGTTTTTTTATGTCGATAGCTACCTCATTTTCGGTTCCAACTACCAAAGGGAATTCTAATTTTTTCCCGTCTATTTCAAAATTTGCTGTTTTTGACATAATACAATTATTTAGTTTATTTTCCTCAGTAAAGGTACAAAATATTGGTCAATAAATCAGCAAAAAATGAGTGGTATAAGTGCGTTTAAATTGTTTAAAAAAAACAATAAGTTTTGCTAGTTTTATTGTGAAAAACTAAATTTTAAAGGCTCTTTTTTGCGGAAAATAAGCAATCTCTCCCAGTTGTTCTTCAATCCGAAGCAATTGGTTGTATTTTGCCATTCGATCACTTCGGGATAACGACCCTGTTTTTATCTGTCCACAGTTAAGTGCAACGGCTAAATCTGCTATTGAGTTGTCTTCTGTTTCTCCACTTCGGTGCGACATTACAGTAGTGTAACCTGCATTCTGTGCCATAGTTACTGCTGCAATAGTTTCGGTTAACGTTCCTATTTGATTTACTTTTATTAAAATAGAGTTTGCTACTTTTTCTTGAATTCCTCTAGAGAGTATTTCAACATTTGTAACAAAAATATCGTCACCTACTAGTTGTACTTTTTCGCCTACTATTTTTGTAAGATATTCCCAACCTTTCCAATCGTTTTCGTCCATACCGTCTTCAATAGAAATAATAGGATATTTTGTAACTAATTCGGCTAAATAATCGGCTTGTTCTTTTGATGTTCGTATTTTACCTTTATCTCCTTCAAATTTGGTATAGTCGTATTTTCCGTTTACAAAAAATTCTGAGGCAGCACAATCTAATGCAATAAGAATTTCATCACCAAATTTATATCCGGCATTTTCTACCGCTTGAGCAATAGTTTCTAGTGCATCTTCGGTTCCTTTGAGGGCTGGGGCAAAACCACCTTCATCACCTACAGCTGTACTTAACCCTCTGTTATGGAGTACTTTTTTTAAATGGTGAAATACTTCGGTTCCCATTTTCATAGCTTCGGTAAAGTTTTTGGCTTGTACCGGCATAATCATAAATTCTTGAAAAGCGATGGGTGCATCGCTGTGAGAGCCTCCGTTTATAATATTCATCATTGGTACAGGAAGTGTTTTAGCACTTACTCCACCTACATATCTGTAAAGGGGAAGTCCCATCTCGTTAGCAGCAGCATGTGCTACGGCAAGCGAAACGCCAAGTATGGCATTTGCTCCTAATTGCGATTTGTTAGGAGTACCGTCTAAATCAATCATTATTTTATCAATGAGTGCTTGTTCAAAAACAGAAACACCTAGCAATGTACCGGCAATTTTACCGTTTACATTTTCTACAGCTTGAGCTACACCTTTTCCCATATAATCTTTTCCTCCATCACGCAGTTCTACGGCTTCGTGTTCTCCGGTTGAAGCTCCAGAAGGTACTGCAGCTCTGCCCATAAAACCGTTTTCGGTAATTACATCAACTTCAACGGTGGGGTTTCCTCTGGAATCAAATATTTGTCTTGCGTGTATATCTATAATAATACTCATGCGTTTTGTAATTTAGATTGTTTTATATTGTTTATAAACTCATCAAAAAGATAGGATGAATCATGAGGTCCGGGACTAGCTTCCGGATGGTATTGCACCGAAAATACCGGTTTGTTTTTCATTTTAATTCCGGCAACGGTATCATCATTTAAATGAAGATGGGTGATTTCTATTTCTGGGTGATTTTGAGTCTTCTCTTTATTAATTGCAAATCCGTGATTTTGTGAAGTGATTTCGCCTTTACCTGTTTTAAGATTTATAACAGGATGATTTATTCCTCTATGACCGTTGTGCATTTTATAAGTTGAAATTCCATTTGCTAATGCCAATACTTGATGTCCTAAACAGATTCCAAAAACAGGTTTGTTACTATTAATTACACCTTTTGCTGTTTCAATGGCTTGTGAGAGGGGTTCCGGATCACCGGGTCCATTAGATAAGAAATATCCGTCAGGATTAAACGATTCTAACTCTTTAAATGTAACATTGTAAGGGAAAACCTTTATGTAACAATCTCGTTGGGCTAAATTTTTCAGAATACTTTTTTTAATTCCTATATCTAAAGCCGAAATTTTAATGGAAGCATTTTTATTTCCAAAGTAATAAGGTTTTTTAGTAGCTACTTTTGAAGCCAGCTCCATTCCTTTCATATTAGGTACTTGCGCTAGTTGTTTTTTTAATTCATCTATTTTGTCAACTTCGGTAGAAATTACAGCATTCATTGCACCGTTATCTCTTATATAGGCTACTAAGGCTCGAGTATCTATATCACTAATTGCAAATAACTTATTTTTATCTAAAAAATTTTGGAGTGAATCATTTGCAGCTTCACGAGAATAGTGGTAGCTGAAATTGCGACAGATTAATCCCGAAATTTTAATGTTATTTGATTCAGTTTCATCTTTATTAACACCGTAATTTCCTATGTGGGCATTGGTAGTTACCATAAGTTGACCAAAGTAGGAGGGGTCTGTAAAGATTTCTTGGTATCCGGTCATACCGGTATTAAAGCATACTTCGCCATATGCAGTTCCTTTTTTGTTGCTTACAGATTTTCCGTAAAAAATAGTGCCATCTGCTAATAATAAGAGTGCTTTTTGTTGGTGTTGGTATTTCATAGAAAAAGTTTTACAAAAATACTTTAAAAGTTTTTACAAATTAAAATAGTTATCCATAATTATAAACATTTCATAAAAAAAAGACTGCCTTTTCAGACAGTCTTTATAAATTGTTCAATAATTCATATTGATTTATTCTTCTTCTTTAGCTTCTGTTTTAGTTGCTACAGGAGGAGTTTGTTTTGTACCACCTCTTCTACCTCTACGCGTAGATTTTTTCTTAGTAGCTTTACCTGCATTGTAAATAGTATTGTAATCTACAAGTTCAATCATCGCCATATCTGCATTATCTCCAAGACGATTCCCTAATTTGATAATACGTGTGTATCCTCCTGGACGATCACCTACTTTTACGGCTACTTCTCTAAAAAGCTCAGTTACTGCATCTTTTTGTCTAAGGCGACTAAATACAATACGACGATTGTGAGTTGTGTCTTCTTTAGATTTAGTAATTAGAGGCTCTACAAATCGTTTTAGAGCTTTAGCTTTGGCAACTGTTGTGTTAATTCGTTTGTGTTCAATTAACGAACATGCCATATTAGCCAACATAGATTTTCTATGTGCAGTTTTTCTACTTAAGTGGTTAAATTTTTTTCCGTGTCTCATGACATTTTATTTTAATCATCATCTTGCTTCAACCCGCTTTGAGGAGCAAATTATGATGGATTAGTCTTTATCTAATTTATATTTTGAAAGGTCCATACCAAATGTTAAACCTTTAACATTAACGAGCTCTTCTAATTCGGTAAGTGATTTTTTACCGAAATTTCTAAATTTCATTAAATCATTTTTATTAAATGAAACTAAATCGCCTAGTGTGTCTACTTCAGCAGCTTTTAAACAGTTTAGTGCACGAACCGAAAGATCCATATCTACTAATCTTGTTTTAAGTAGCTGTCTCATGTGAAGTGATTCTTCATCATAAGTTTCGGTTTGAGCAATCTCATCTGCCTCTAGCGTAATACGCTCATCACTAAATAACATGAAATGGTGAATAAGTGTTTTAGCAGCTTCGGTTAAAGCGTCTTTAGGATGTATAGAACCATCTGTAATGATTTCAAAAATTAATTTTTCGTAATCGGTTTTTTGCTCTACACGATAGTTTTCAATACTGTACTTTACGTTTTTAATAGGAGTATAGATTGAATCGGTAAAAATGGTTCCTAACGGAGCTCCGGGTTTTTTGTTTTCTTCTGCCGGAACATAACCTCTTCCTTTTTCAATTGTAATTTCGAAGTTAAGGTTTACTTTAGAGTCCATATTACAAATAACCAAC
>JALWYP010000167.1 GCA_026992695.1 Flavobacteriaceae bacterium | reverse complement strand
GTTTTACACCAATTAATCTTTAAAATTATAAAAAATGAAACTTCTATCTATTTTCATCAGTTTCCTGTTCATAAATTTTATTTTCTCTACTGAAGAACACCAACCGGAAAAACAAACCTCGAGTAAAACTTTTTCTTCTGAAATTGTATCGAGTTATACAATAAGCAAACCGGATTATACTATTTATTTAGATATTGTAAAATCCCCAACTCAAGACGTTACTTTGGTAATTACTATGAAACTTTACAAAGACTCTTATTTTATTTCTGCCAAAGCACCTAAAAAGGAAGCTTCCGGTAGATTTAATTTGGATTTAGGAAGTTACAAAGATGTTGAGTTTAAAGGTGAATTGTTAGAGTTTCCGGGGAGCATAGAGGCAGGAAATTACTCCTACTCGGAAAGAGATATGCACAAATGGAGACGAAAAAACACAACCTACAAACAAGAATTGAACATAAAGACAAACGAAGATTTTAAGGTCTTTGGAAGATTACAATTTACCATTGAACCACGATGCACTTTTGAAGAAAACCCGTTTGGTTTAGAATATAAAAACGGCAAATTCAAATTTTTTGAGCCGGGATGCTAGAAGTATTTTTGTAACTAGTAAAGCCTTGCATCTTGAAGTTAGGTAGTCTTTCATCTTTTATTAGACACTAATGTTATAGATTTTATAAATTTTATGTATTTTGCATCCAAGTTAAATACTCATAAATTCTATGCAACCCATTACTATTCTGCTCCTTATTGGAGGGTATTTTTTAGTACTATATTTAATCTCTTATTTTACCGGAAAAGACGATAGTAACGAAGCTTTTTTTAAAGCAAATAAACAATCTCCTTGGTTATTAGTAGCCTTTGGGATGATTGGTGCTACCCTGTCCGGGGTCACTTTTATAAGTGTTCCCGGTACGGTTGAAGTTCAAAAATTTGGGTATATGCAAATGGTTTTCGGATATATTTTCGGGACTCTTATTGTAGCCTATGTTTTGCTTCCTATTTATTACCGATACAATGTAACTTCTATTTATCAATACCTTGATGACAGACTGGGAAGCACCTCTCATAAAATAGGAGCTGCTTTTTTCTTACTTTCTCGTACTATTGGAGCGGCATTTAGAATTTTTTTAGTGGCATTGGCTTTACAATATTTAATTTTTGACCAATGGGGCGTCCCGTTTGTGGTTACAGTAATTTTTTCCATTTTGCTAATTTGGATTTATACCCATCGTGGGGGGATTAAAACCATTGTATTTACAGATACCTTACAAACCTTTTTTATGCTTTCGGCGGTAGTGATGTCTATCTATTTTATCAATGAAAAAATAGGTTGGAGTTTTATGGAATTTTTTCATTCTGAAGAATTAAAACAGTACAACAGAATCTTCTTCTTTGACAATTTTAACAACAAGTCGTATTTTATAAAACAGTTTTTAGGCGGTATTTTTATAACCGTAGCGATGACCGGAGTAGACCAAGATATGATGCAAAAAAACCTTACCTGCAAAAATCTTAAAGATGCACAAAAAAATATGCTCACTATGGTAAGTTTGTTGGTTGTGGTTAATTTTGTGTTTTTGCTATTAGGTGCTTTATTATATATTTATGCTTCAAAGTTTGGGCTAGATGTCCCCGTTGTAGATGGCATACCTCGTACCGACTTGCTTTTTCCTATGATCGCTGTAAAAAGTAATCTGGGAATACCATTAGCTATGGTTTTTATCTTAGGAATTATTGCTGCTGCATATTCTAGTGCAGATTCGGCATTAACTTCTTTAACCACTTCATTTTGTGTAGATTTTTTAGATATCGAAAAACGTAAAAAAGAACAACAAAAAAAATTAAGAAAGCGAGTTCATATTGTGGTTTCGGCAATTTTGGTGGTTATTGTGGTACTTTTTAACGAGGTTTTGGAAATGAATGTTATCACAGGTCTTTTTACCATTGCATCTTATACCTACGGTCCTTTGGTTGGACTTTTCTTTTTCGGAATTTTT
>JALWYP010000166.1 GCA_026992695.1 Flavobacteriaceae bacterium | reverse complement strand
CCTCTAACTTTAATTACTGGAAATTTAGAACTTGCTACAGAAAATATTAACAATAAAAATAAAGCTTCAAAAAATATAGACGTAGCCCTTATCAACTCCAAAAAAGTAGTAGAAGACGCCAATGAAATACTCGAACTTTTAAAGTTTGAAAAAAACAAGACCACCATCAAACTCAATACCGTACCGCTAGACCAAACCTTAAAGCGTATTTTTAAATCCTTTGCTTCGCTTGCCGAGATGAAACAAATTAATTTGGTGTATCAATCTAATATCGAAGCCGATGTAACCGCAAAAATAGACGTAGAAAAGGTAGAGAAAATACTCAATAATTTAGTGTCTAACGCTGTAAAATATTCACCTTCAGATGCTAAAATTATTTTTGATGTAAACTTAGACAACACCCAACAGCTTACCGTAAAAGTAACCGATTTTGGACAGGGCATTCATTTTAACGAAACCGAAAAAATATTTGAACGTTTTTACCAATCTTCTCAAAGTAATGCAGTTGGTGGTATTGGCATAGGCTTATCACTCGCCAAAGAGTTTGCCGAATTACTCAACGGAACCTTAACCGTAGAAAGTGAACTGGGAAAAGGCAGTACTTTTATTTTTACAATGCCTGTTGAAACGTCTGTCATTGAATCTGTTTCAGAAGAAAAAGTAACTCCTACTATTCAAAAAGATGCAAAACAAAGTGAAGCATCACTTTTTAATACCAATACTAGCGAAGTAGAATTATCTACAGACAGCAACCAGATTGCCTCTTCATGTAAACCAAAAATTTTAATCGTAGAAGACAACCCCGAAATGGCTTCGTATCTGGAAGAAATACTTTCTGAGAAATACGATTGCGAAAAGGCTTTTGACGGACAACAAGCCTTAGATAAAATGAATACCAACTCCTACGATTTAATTACTTCAGATATTATGATGCCACGACTAGATGGTTTTCAATTACGTGAAAAATTAAATGAAAATCCTCTGCTTAAAAATATTCCGTTTATACTTATTTCAGCAAAAACTCTTGAAGAAGATAAAATAAAAGGGTTTAATTTAGGGATTGACGATTATATAGTAAAACCCTTCAATAAAAATGAATTAATAGCACGTATTAATAACTTGCTTAGTAATAAAAACGAACGAGAAAGTTGGATACAACAACACCCAGATGAAGTAGAAGAAATAGACGCAGCTCAAAAACAACTGCTCGATAAAATTAAAATCATTGTTAAAGAGAACATTAGTGACGAAGAATTTAAAGTAGCACAACTTTCCTCAGCGGTGGGTTATAGCCAACGACAGCTTACCCGTATTTTAAAACAATACACCGGTATGTCGCCTGTTAAGTTTATTTTGGAAATCAGGCTTCAAAAAGCCTATTCATTATTACAAAACAAAGTACATTTCACCTTATCTGAAGTACGGTATGATGTAGGTATTACTTCTTCTGCCTATTTCAATAAAAAATTTAAAGAACGTTTTGGTATTAACCCAAGTGAATTGTTATCCTGATTTTGTGTTTTTTTTAATCAATCATTTTTTTTAGTATTTAAATGATTAGATTTAAAGAAGTTATGAAATTAGAATTAAAAACGTAGCTTAGCACCATTAATCAACGACAACGATTTGTGTTGCATTAGAACCTTGAATGTAGCATATGTAAACTAACAAAATAATGAAGAAATTACTAATACTCCTATCCATTTTCTGTTTAAGCATAAATTGCAAAAATAAAACTGAAAATAAAACAGATATTAGTCCAACTCAAAATAAAATTGTGACAGATACCATCACAAAAAAAGCAATCATTACAAAAGTAAATCTAGAAGATATTCCAAAAGAATGGACTTTGCTTAACAACAAATATGGAGGTTATGATGAAGGAAACACGATAAAGGGAGATTGTACGTCCCTGATATAGGTTGACCACAAAAGTCAATTTATATGAGAACAAATTTAAAGAAATTACGTAAAAAATTACGTTATTCAGAAGATTTTAA
>JALWYP010000165.1 GCA_026992695.1 Flavobacteriaceae bacterium | reverse complement strand
GAGTTTATATAATTATTAAGTTAAATAGCCAACATTATGGTTTAACCGCTTCGTTGATGTTAATTTTTTATGGACTGGCATTGGTAAATGCTTCTAAGTTTACTATTGGTAATATTAAATATTTAGGATATGCAGAAATAGTTACAGGCTTATTATGTGCGGCATTTCCCGGTTACGGATTCTGGTTTTGGATAGTTGGATTTGGAATTTTACACATTTTTTACGGAAGTTTTATGTATTTTAAAGAAAAAAACAACCAATAGTGGGAATTATTGAAAACATAAACAAACTCTTTGACCACCGAATTCGACTGGGTATAATGTCTATATTAATGGTGAACGAATATGCCGATTTTAACCGATTAAAACAATTATTAGAAGTTACAGACGGAAACTTAGCCAGCCACCTTAAAGCTCTTGAAAAAGCTCAATATATTAAAGTTGAAAAACAGTTTATTGGTCGAAAACCCAACACTCGTTATAGCGTTACACCGTTAGGAAAAAACGAATTTAAAAAACACATAAACGCCATCGAAAAATTATTACGTAACTAAATTTTTTTAACCTTTTACTTTGAGATACAAAGTACTTTAAAAACTATATATTATGAAAGAAAAAAGCAAGTTTTCAAACTGGTTTCGCAACTCCATTACTGCAAGAATGTTAGTGGTAGGATTTTTATTGTTAGTCCTTCTTATTCCGTTATCCTTTGTACAGAGCTTAATTAGCGAAAGAAAATACAGACAACAAGAAGTTATAAAAGAAGTAAATAATAAATGGGGTACACGGATTATTTTTTCGGGACCCATTTTAAAAATACCGTACAAAACCTATTTTGAAGAAAAAATATTTAACAAAGAGCACAACAAGTACGAAACAAAAATAAATACAACCATTCACTACATCTACTTATTTCCGGATAAATTAGATATAAATTCGCAAGTAGAAACCAAACCGTTAAACCGAAGTATTTACCAATCGGTTGTTTTTACTACAAATTTTCAAGTAAAGGGTCGGTTTCCCGCCATTAATTTTGCCGAGTATGATATAAAGAATAAAGATATTGTTTGGGATAAGGCGCAACTCATTATTCAAACAACTAACCTTAAGGGAATTAAAGAAACCGTCTCGGTTACTTTACAAGAAACGCCTTTTACATTAGTACCAAAATATAGCACTTCCCGTTTAAAAACCTTACAATCTAAACACTTAAAAGGCTTTAAAGAAATGGCGAGTAACCCAATCTCTTTTTTATCAAAAATAACAGTAAACGGAAGCGAAAGTTTGCAATTTATACCCATTGGTAAAACAACTACTGCAACGATGGTTTCCAATTGGCATTCGCCCGGATTTACCGGAGAATTTCTACCGGATGATAAAACCAAAGAAATTTCGCCCGATGGTTTTAAAGCCGATTGGAAAATTTTAGAAACCAACCGCAGGTTTGAGCAAGTATTTTTAGACAAAGTTCCTAATCTTACACAATATGCTTTTGGAACCAACCTGATTAATCCGGTAGATGATTATCAAAAAACCGAACGAACCGCTAAATATGGCTTTATGGTAATTGGATTAACCTTTTTGGTTTTTCTGTTAATTCAAATCGTAAGTAAAGTATATATTCATCCGTTTCAATACGTGATGATTGGCTTGGCACTTGTTATGTTCTATACCTTATTAATTTCTATTAGCGAGCACAGCACCTTTTTAAAATCGTATGCCATAGCATCGCTTTCGGTACTTGCCTTACTTTTTTTATACACCAAAACCATTTTTAAAAACATGAAATTACCGTTATTTATTGTTACCTCGTTAGGGATGTTATACGGATTTATTTATGTAATTATTCAGCTTGAAAATTATGCCTTATTGGTAGGAAGCGTTGGTTTATTTGCAATTTTAGCAGCCATCATGTTTGTTTCTCGAAAAATAGATTGGAACAATCAAGAGTAAATGCTTAATGCAAAACCAATAAAAAAAGCCATGCTATTACTTATTATTGAA
>JALWYP010000164.1 GCA_026992695.1 Flavobacteriaceae bacterium | reverse complement strand
CTCCTTTTTATTAGACCAAAAACAATGTGCTAACAACTTGGCAAAAGATCGTTTTAACAACTATAAAAAACAACCCTTGCAATTTGATTTTCCAGACAATTTTACAGGAAAACTTCCTAAAACTCCTCATTACAAACCAAAAGCTGCAGTACTAAGAGAAAAAGGAAGCAACTCGGAACGAGAATTGGCTCACGCCCTTTTTCTAGCCGGATTTGATGTTAAAGATGTACACATGACCGATTTGATTGAAGGAAGAGAAACCCTTAAAGACATCCAATTTCTCGGAGCCGTTGGTGGTTTTAGTAACAGCGATGTTTTAGGATCTGCCAAAGGCTGGGCAGGAGCCTTTTTATTTAACGAAAAAGCAAAAAAAGCATTAGATGATTTCTTACAAAGAGACGATACATTAAGTGTGGGAATTTGCAACGGATGCCAACTTTTTATGGAATTAGAAGTAATAAATCCTGAGCATCCCGAACACGGAAAAATGCTTCATAACGAATCACAGAAACATGAAAGCGCTTTTACGAATGTAAAAATTCAGAAAAACAATTCGGTGATGCTATCCGGTTTTGAAGGAAGTACATTGGGTGTATGGATAAGTCATGGCGAAGGAAAATTTAACCTTCCTTTACCCGAAGAAAAGTATGATATAGTTGCTAAATATGCGTATAAAGAATATCCTGCAAACCCTAACGGAAGTGATTATAATACAGCTATGTTATGCTCCTCAGACGGACGCCATTTGGTTATGATGCCACACATTGAACGCTCCATCTTTCAATGGAATTGGGCACATTATCCCGACAACAGAAAAGATGATGTTTCGCCTTGGCTACAAGCTTTTGTAAATGCTCGTGAATGGATTGAAAAACATTCGGTTTAAAAATAATACTAAACCCGTAGGGTTTTCGTTGTAAAAGTTGTCTAATATGCAAACCGAAAAACTATTTTCAATAAAATACAATCTCTTTATCTTGCTATGAAAAAAATTATACTCTTAGTAACCTTACTTACAGCTACTTTAACTTATTCACAGGAATTTCAAGAAAAATACCAACGCGCAAAAATTAGTTACAATACCCCAAACGGGCTTGAAAAATTAGATGCTTTAGGAATTCCGGTGGAACACGGTATTCATAAACGTGGTTATTTTATTATTTCAGAATTTTCGGTATCCGAATTAGAAAAAGCTAGAAATGCAGGCTATCAAGTAGAGGTTTTAATTGAAGATGCCAAGCAATATTTTTTAGACCAAAACAGGTTAAATAAAACCCCCGTAAAAAACCCTACCTGTAATGGCACAAATAATGTTGAATATACAACACCTTCAAATTTTAATCTAGGGAGTATGGGTGGTTATTTAACCTACCAAGAAATGTTGGATGAATTAGACCAAATGAAGGCATTGTACCCAAATTTAATCACAACAAAATCCAATATTGGCAGTTTTTTTACCGAAGGCACGCCCGACAATAGTGTGTCACCCTCTATTGGTAATAACGGGATTAAATGGGTAAAAATAAGCGACAACCCTAACACTTCATCCGAAGGTGAACCACAAATTCTTTATACCGCTATTCATCATGCCAGAGAACCTGCATCTTTATCGCAATTAATTTTTTATATGTGGTATTTATTAGAAAACTATGATACCGACCCGGAGATAAAAGCCATTGTTGATAATACCGAATTGTATTTTGTTCCGGTGGTTAATCCCGATGGTTACTTATACAATCAAAAAACCGACCCTAACGGTGGTGGATATTGGAGAAAAAACCGTAAAAACACGTACGGAGTTGACAACAACCGAAATTACGATTATTACATTAACGGAAATGCCGCAAATAATGTTTGGGGAGGCGAAGGAACATCAACCGACCCAAGCAGTAACGTTTATGCAGGCACCGGTCCATTTTCCGAAATAGAAAATCAAGCTATTAAATGGTTTGTAGAAAACCATAATTTTGTAATGGCTTTTAATAATCACACTTACGGAAATTTATTATTATTCCCGTATGGTTATACCAACAATGCTCCTACCCCTGAAAACGATTTATTTGAAAATGTATCAGCCGAGTTGGTTTCGCAAAACGGTTTTCAGAATATGATTTCATCCGGATTGTATCCGGCTGCAGGTGATAGTGATGATTTTATGTATGGAACCATAGGAACACACGATAAAATTTATTCTTTTACAGCAGAAATTGGTGATGCATTCTGGCCACCTTCAAACCAAATAGAGAGCATCTGTAAAAATATGATGTACCTTAATCTTACCGCAGCAAAAATGGTAAACAATTATGCTATTATTAAAGACATCACACCTACTTTTGTTGGCGAAAATGCTACGGTTAATATATCCTTTAATCTTAAACGTTTAGGAATATCCGGTTCAGGAAATTTCACAGTACGTATAGAAGCGGTATCGGCTAACATTACTTCGGTGGGAAGCCCTGTTTCTTATACCGGTCTAAATCCGCTTGAAGAAGTAACAGGAACCCTGCAATACACACTTGCCGCTGGAACATCTGCAGGCGATGATATTGTTTATAAACTAATCGTAAACAACGGCAGTTATGATAATGAAACAATCGTTTACAAAAAATTTGGTTCGCTTTCTCCTATTTTTGAAGATGCAGGAAATAGTACAACTGCTAATTTTAACAACAACGGTTGGGGAACTACAACAAACACCTACGTATCGCCATCAAGCAGTATTACCGATTCGCCAAACGGAGATTACAATAACAATGCTTCAAAAAGTATTCGGGTAAAAAACAGCATTGATTTAACAAATGCCATTGGTGCTAATGTAAGCTTTTATGCGAAGTGGAATATTGAAAACGATTATGATTATACTCAGTTTGAAGTATCTACCGATAATGGAAATTCTTGGACGGCACAATGTGGAAAATACACCAATATGGGAAGCAATACCGGAACCCAACCACAAGGAGAACCTCTCTATGACGGAAACCAAAACGATTGGGTACTTGAAGAAATAGATCTAAGCGATTATCTGGGTGAACAAATTTTGGTGCGATTTAGATTTTCTTCAGATAATTTTCAAACAGCAGACGGTTTTTATTTTGACGATTTAAAAGTAAACATTGTTGAAGAAAGTCAATTAGGAGTTAATGAAACTATAAAAAATAGTTTTAATATCTATCCAAATCCTACAAACAATGTATTAAACATTACAACACCCAATAGTAATTACACTATTAAGTTATTCAACTTACAAGGGCAAATAGTGCAAAAAATAAAATCTGTAACCGGAAGTAAAACCATTGATTTAAGTAATTTATCTACCGGGATTTATATTTTAAAATTAACATCGCAAAAAGCTTCAAAAACTTTTAAAGTTATAAAAAAGTGATTTTTTTAAGTAAATAAAAATAACCAAACCCTACAGTTGTAAAAAATCTGTGGGGTTTTTCTTTATCTCTTGTTTTTTTATTATTTTGCAACGATACAATAGTTATAAGATATGATACAGCCCAAACGTTTATTTGATTTTCCGTACTATCAACTTGAAAAATTTAATTTACCAACCTCTTTTACCACAAAATATGACGATGGATGGAAAAGCGAATCGACTAAAAGCTTTATAGACAAAGCAAATGCTCTTAGTAGAGGATTGTTACGATTAGGAGTAAAACCAAATGATAAAATTGCTATTATATCTGCCACAAATCGAACCGAATGGAATATTTGTGATGTTGGAATATTACAAATAGGAGCACAAGATGTCCCTATTTACCCTACCATCTCTGAAGAAGATTACCAATATGTTTTAAATCACAGTGAAGCTGTTTATTGTTTTGTGTCTTGTGAAGATGTATTAAAAAAAGTAAACGCTATTAAAAATGATGTCCCTTCATTAAAAGGAGTTTATAGTTTTAATTCGGTAGAAGGTTGTGCCAATTGGGAAGAATTGTTAAAACTAGGAGAGGATACCGACAACCAAGGAGAAGTAGAAAAATTAAAAAATAACGTATCGGAAAATGATTTGGCTACCCTAATCTATACTTCCGGAACCACCGGAAGACCCAAAGGTGTCATGCTTTCACATAAAAATATTGTAAGTAATGTTATTTACAGCTCAGAACGGTTACCAATTGAAGCAGGAAATGCCAGTGCATTAAGCTTTTTGCCGGTTTGTCATATTTTTGAACGAATGATACTATACCTTTATATGTTTAATGGAGTTTCAATTTATTTTGCCGAATCTATTGAAAAAATAGGCGACAATGCAAGAGAAATAAAACCCAATTTAATGACGGTAGTACCTCGATTACTTGAGAAAATTTACGATAAAATTTATGCAAAAGGAGTAGAATTAACCGGCATTAAGAAAAAATTGTTTTTTTGGGCTTTAGAATTAGGTAAAAAATACGAACCCTACGGGCAAAACGGATGGTGGTATGAAATGCAATTAAAAATTGCAAGGAAACTCATTTTTAAAAAATGGCAAGAAGCATTAGGTGGCAACATTTTAGCAACCGTATCCGGTAGTGCTGCTTTGCAACCCAGATTAGCCAGAGTATTTAATGCCGCGGGAATACCCGTAATGGAAGGTTACGGATTAACCGAAACATCACCTGTAATTACAGTAAATGACGTAAGAAACCACCTTTTTAAAATAGGTACTGTAGGAAAACCCATTAAAGAAACCGAAGTAAAAATTGCAACCGACGGCGAAATTTTGGTAAAAGGTCCACAGGTAATGATGGGTTATTATAAAGACGAAGAAAAAACAAAAGAAGCCATTAAAAACGGATACTTTCATACCGGAGATATAGGTGAAATAGATAGTGAAGGGTTTTTAAAAATCACCGATCGGAAAAAAGAAATGTTTAAAACCAGTGGCGGAAAATATGTTGCTCCACAATTACTTGAAAATGCAATGAAACAATCGTTATTTATCGAGCAAATTATGGTGGTTGGCGAAGGAGAAAAAATGCCGGCTGCCATTATTCAGCCAAATTTTGAATTTATTAAAGAATGGGCACAAAATAAAGGCTACGATATTCCTTCAAATCCGGCAGAAATGATAAAAGATAAAAGAGTTATAGATAGAATTCAGAAAGAATTGGATCATTATAACCAAAGTTTTGGGAAATGGGAACGTATTAAAAGGTTTGAACTTACTCCCCAAGTATGGAGTATCGACGAAGGACACCTAACTCCCACTATGAAACTTCGACGAAAAGTTGTAAAACAAAAATACATCGATCTTTATAATAAAATCTACGAGCATACCAGTTAATTTTTTATGGCAATCACCCTATCTCCTATCTTAAAAGACAGTATTGCTATTGCCATAGACAGCAGTAAAATTACTGTAAAAAAATTTCCGGAAACACTACAAAACAAATATGTAGGAAGCGAATTTAATTATGATACGGCTGAGGGACAAGCTGAAAATTTTTTAATTCGAATACTCAAATGGTTTTTTGATGGTTTAGAACGTATTTTTGGCGTTCATATAGACCCTGAATTATATGGTGTTTTTGAAAAAATAATCTACTTTACGCTTATAGGCATTGCATTGTATTTTATTGTAAGATTACTTGCAGGAAAACAAGCCACATCATTCTTTTCAAAAAAGAGCAAAGAAATTGCAACGCTTCAATACGAAGAAGAAAACATAGAAAAAATAGATTTAGATAAACTTATACAACAAGCACTTTCAGAAAAGAATTACCGTTTGGCTATACGATATATGTACCTTAAAACACTTAAAGAACTTTCAAAAAACCAATTAATCGAGTGGAATTTTGAAAAAACCAATTCAGATTATTACCACGAAATAAAAATTCCTACCGTAAAAGAAAATTTTAAAAAGGTTTCCTATTTATACGAATATATATGGTATGGCGAGTTTCCTATTGAGCAACCTGAATTTACAAACGCAAAGCAAGTTTTTGATCATTTAACCCATAACATTTCTAACAATGGATAAGCGGTCAAAACGAATAATAGGTGCTTTAGTCATAGCCATTATAACACTTATTGTTATAGAAATTAGTAGTCCCAAACCCATAAATTGGAAACCCAATTATACCGCAACAGATAAAATACCTTTGGGCAGTTATGTGTTTTTTAACGAACTAAAGAACCTGTATAAAGTTCCGGTGAATCAAATAGACAAGGATCCATATCTTTTTATTAACGACAGTACATACAAAAGCAATTCGCTGTATTTTTTTGTAAATGATTATCTTTATTTTGATAAAAGACAGTTTCAGAAATTAAACAAATATGTAGAAGAAGGAAACACAGTATTTTTATCGGCTCGCTATTTTGACAAATTATTTAAAGATTCCCTTCATATAAAAACGTATTTATATAACAAACCGTTTGAAAGTGAAATAACACCGCTGTTTTTTAACCCTAAGTTAGGAAAAGACACAACCGCAAAGTTCAAAAAATTAGTTTACCAAGTAACGTTTACCTCTATAGATACTTTAAATACAACTGCTTTTGGGTATTATAAGAATGAAGACGAAACCCCTATAGAAAATCTTAACTTTATAAAAGTTAAACAAGGCAAGGGGTATTATTATTTCCATACACTCCCCGAAGCTTTTTCAAATTTTTATCTATTGAAAGAGAACAACCAAAAATATACAGAAAAAGTTCTGTCGTACGTAAACCCATCTGTTGTATATTGGGATAATTATATAAAATCGGGGCGAAAAATTGTAAAATCGCCCATGCGGTTTATTCTCAATCAAACTCCTTTAAAATGGGCATATTACCTTACTGCATTAGGGCTTATTTTATTTGTTATTTTTAAAGGAAAAAGAGAACAACGTGTTATTGAAGTAATAGAGCCTCTAAAAAACTCGACTATTGAATTTACAAAGACCATTGGTGATTTACATTTTCAGCACAAAGATTTTAGTAATATAATTGCTAAAAAAATTACTTATTTTTTAGAAAAAATCAGAACGCAATATTACCTCGACACACAAAGAT
>JALWYP010000163.1 GCA_026992695.1 Flavobacteriaceae bacterium | reverse complement strand
GTTATAAAGAGTATACGTTAATTTCAAAAGAGAAAGGGTTTACTGTATGGAAAAATAATATAATAATAGGTGAAGCAATTCCTTCTAGTAAGCGAGGATATTTTGTTATTAAGACTTCAGAGTTTATTGGAATTGGAATTCAAAATGATGAATATTTTTCAGTAGAAAGATATGAAGCGAAAAAACCAAAACTATTCCCAATGCTTTTTAAAAGAAATAATCAATAATCATACTTATCTTTCCAAAGCGATTTTAAATAGTTTTTAATAGTATTCTCTTTCGGGTTATTACCCGGTTTATAAAAAGTGGTGTTTTTTATTTCTTCGGGAAGAAATTCGTGTGCAACAAAATTGTTTTCATAATTATGTGCATATTGGTAATTTTTTCCATAACCCAATTGCTTCATCAGTTTAGTTGGTGCATTCCGTATCGATAACGGAACCGGCAAATCACCTGTTTGTTTAACCAGTTGTTGTGCCTCGCCTATAGCTTTGTAAGAAGCATTGCTCTTTGGCGAAGAAGCCAAATAAATAGCACACTGGCTAAGAATAATTCGCGCTTCTGGATAACCTATGGTGCTTACCGCTTGAAAAGTAGAATTAGCAAGTACCAATGCAGTAGGATTGGCATTTCCTATATCTTCCGAAGCTAAAATCAGCATCCTTCGGGCAATAAATTTTACATCTTCGCCGCCTTCAATCATTCTTGCCAACCAATAAACAGCAGCATTGGGATCACTTCCTCGAATCGATTTAATAAATGCCGAAACGATATCGTAATGTTGCTCGCCTGTTTTATCGTATAAAACCGTATTTTTTTGTACTTTGTTCATCACCAACTCATCTGTAATGGTAACGGTTTGTTTTTCTTCCGAGAGGACAACCAACTCTAAAATATTAAGTAATTTTCTGGCATCGCCACCCGATAACCGTATAAGCGCTTCGGTTTCTGAAAGCGTAATGTTTTTTTGAGCAAGTAAAGAATCTTTTTTAATTGCTCTTGCTAATAAATTTTCCAAATCCTTTTTACTAAAAGCATTAAGAACATACACTTGACAACGGGAAAGCAAAGCGGGTATTACTTCAAAACTCGGGTTTTCGGTGGTGGCTCCAATAAGTGTTATCCAACCTTTTTCTACCGCTCCCAGTAACGAATCTTGTTGCGATTTGCTAAACCGATGAATCTCATCTATAAAAAGAATAGGATTTTTTGTAGAAAAGAGCGTGTCGCTTTTTTTTGCTTCTTCAATTACTTTTCTTACTGCAGCCACACCACTGTCAATGGCACTTAATGTATAAAACGGACGCTTAGATTCTCCGGCAATAAGGGTTGCTAAGGTGGTTTTTCCGGTTCCCGGAGGTCCCCAAAAAATCATCGACGATAACATTCCTGTTGTGAGTTGTGCACGTAATGCTCCTTTTTTTCCTACTAAATGTTCTTGACTTAAATATTCATCAAGAGATTGAGGTCTTATACGTTCTGCTAAAGGAGGTGTATTCATAAAGTAAAGGTACAAAATAGCTGTGCCAATTTACAAACTTTTTCGGTTTACGATTTATTCGATTGCAGATTGGGGATTGATAATTTTTATAATTATTTGATTATACTTACCTACTTTAGGAATGAACCAGAAGGTATTCGAGCCTGTCTAACAGCAAGTAGATTTTCAACTTGTTGAAAGTATCGAGAATACTACAATTGATGATTGTTTCGATTGCGGATTGCGGATTAACACCCCATGACTCACACCTCACGACTGAATACTGCAACTGAAAACTGCCTACTGCAAACTGGAGTCTGGATAAGTATGCCATTTTATCCTATTTTTGTAAAAGGGATTGATTTTTGAAAAGTCACTATCTATGAAATGAGTATAAACTTTTTTTAAAGCATATTTTACTTAGATGGTTAAAATAAGTTTATGCGAAAACGAAGTGGTTCCGGATGTTTATAAAATTTGGAATTACTTTTAAAATTAAATAATTGCAAATTTTTAAACAGATGAAACAA
>JALWYP010000162.1 GCA_026992695.1 Flavobacteriaceae bacterium | reverse complement strand
TTTTTTTTTAGTGTGGGTAGCAGCATTAGTTTTTCTAATTTTTGTTGAAGTTTTAAGTTTTGCTTTTCTTGCTTTGCTTTTAGTTTTTCGAGTTGTTTATTTTCCCATTCTTTTCCCATAAACCGGTTCATAACAAAAACATTTAACAGATGAACTAAAAAAAAGAACGTCCATAATAAAATAGCCCAAACAAACCAATTTTGAATAAAAAAATCTTTACCAATTCCCAGCACCGGATTTATAATTATAAGCAACACCGAACCGGCTAAAAACAAGATAAAATGGTGCATCAGTTTCTTTTTTTGTTTGATGCGTTGTTGTGCGTATTCAAATTGTTCGCGTTGTTCCGGATTTAATAAAGGCTCTTTTTTCTTACTAAAAAACATGGTTATTTTTTTATCTTACAAGATACAAAATAGTGTTTAATTATTTTTATTACGTCGTTTTTTTCTTTTTCGTTTTTTTTCTTTCCTGTCATCAATTACTTGAAAAATGATGGGCAGGCTATAAATTACACCTACTTCTTTTCCCTTTTGTTTACCCGGAATCATTTTGGGTAATAGTTTAACAACACGTATGGCTTCTTTTTCAAGAATAGGATGAGGAGCTCTTGCTCTTATACCTGTTACATACCCTTCTTTATTAATTTTAAACATAACGGTTATTCGTTGTAATCCGTTTAATCTTAATGAATTAGCAAGGGTTGTGTTAAAATTTTTGTGTATGACGGTTTTAATATTATCGCTCATACATTTTTTTAACTCTAAATTGGTTTCTTGAAAGCATCCCGGATATTTGGGCACTTGTTCAATGACGGCAAACAGTTGGTCTTCGGGTTCTTTTTGTGTATTGTCATTGGATTTTTCTTCAATTTTATTTTCTGAAAATGAATTGGAACCTGTAGATTTTTCCGGATTTGAAAAATTCATATCTATGGTAAATTCGTCATAAAGCATTTCGCCTAAATGATTTTTATAAGATTGAAGCGGTTTTATACTTCTTATCACACGAATGGTTGCATTTTTTAAAACCGAATCTTCGGTTTGTAAATCTTTAATGTAAAGGTTTCCTATTTGATCTACAAAAACAGCCATTTTAACATTTTTAACCGCTCCTATTCCCATTTTTAATGAATCTAAAACCGAAACAAATTCATTATAAAGTAGACTTTCTACACTGTTTTTTAAACAGTTGCTTCGCGAAGCGATTGTTTCACTTTTATTACAACCATCAAGGTTAACGATTTGTGAAAATGCCGTTGTGGTAAGGAAAGTAGTAAGTATAATAAGATTTTTCATCATATCGTTGTATTATTAAACAGCCACTTTCCCTTTTATATGCGGGTGCGGGTTATAGTCTGTTAAGGTGAAATCATCAAAAGTAAAATCAAAGATGTTTTTAATTTCCGGGTTTAAAATCATTTTGGGTAAGGGTCTGGGGGTTCTTGAAAGTTGTAATGCTACTTGTTCAAAATGGTTGGTATAAATATGGGCATCGCCAAAAGTATGTATAAATTCTCCGGGTTGGTAACCACAAACTTGCGCCATCATTAATGTGAAAAGTGCATACGAAGCAATGTTAAACGGAACACCTAGAAAAATATCGGCACTACGTTGGTACAACTGACACGAAAGTTTGCCGTCTGCAACATAAAACTGAAAGAAAGCATGACAAGGCGGAAGTGCGGCTTTACCGTTTGCTACATTTTCGGAAAACGATTTACTTGTATCAGGTAAAACCGACGGGTTCCAAGCACTAACCAGCATGCGGCGGCTGTCGGGGTTGTTTTTTAGGGCTTCAATAACTTGGGTTATTTGGTCTATTTCGTCGCTGTTCCAATTGCGCCATTGGTGTCCGTAAACCGGACCTAAATCGCCGTTTTCGTCTGCCCATTCGTTCCAGATACGTACTCCGTTTTCTTGTAAATAGTTTATGTTGGTATCGCCTTTTAAAAACCAAAGCAATTCATAAATAATAGATTTTAAATGCAGTTTTTTGGTAGTTACCATTGGGAATCCCTCGCTTAAATCAAATCGCATTTGATACCCGAAAACACTTTTGGTTCCGGTTCCGGTTCGGTCTGCCTTTAATGTGCCGTTTTCTAAAACGTGTTTTATTAAATCGTGGTATTGTTTCATAGCTATTCCCTAAATGGTTTTTAATAGTGCTAAAATATAAAAAGAGGGCTTTGTTTTGTTAAAAAAATGACAACAAATATCACAAACTTATTAACGGTTTTTATATAATCAACAAGGCTTTTAATTGCTAAAAAATAAGTTGTTGTAAATGATTTAATGTGTGCAATTTTTTAGTAATTATTGAAATCCCTTTAAAATAAGCCAAAGCATAGTTTAAGTGATATTTTTGAAATAATTAATTTTTTTTTCTATCTTTAATGAAAAATTAAGTGTTATGAAAAAATCAGTACTCTTTTTATTCTTATGTTTTGTTACCGTTTCTTATGCTCAAAACTTGCCTTATGATGTAAATTGGTATCTTTTTCAATTAGATTATAACGGTATTGCGTATTATCCACCTGTAAATAACGAAGTGCCGAATGTTTCTGCAAATTTTTATTTTGATATATTTGACACATTTGAAACAAAAGTTTGCGACGTTTGTCTTGATGAAGCTTTAACCATTGATTTGGTTAATCAAACATTCAATCTTTCTGACTTTAATTGCGGTCAAGTAAATTGTGCAAATCAAGATAATCAAGATTTTCAGGATATATATCAAAGTTTTTTTAAAGATCCTGTAACCGGATTAAACAACCCATTTACCTATGAAACAGCAATAGTTGACGGAGACGGCACCTATCCTGATCAATATTTGTTATTTATTACTAATTCAAATGGAGATATAGCATATTATTCAGACACGGAGGTCCTTTCTACACCAGACTTTGATTTAAGCTCAATTTTTGTTTATCCCAATCCGGTAGGCGATAGTTTTAGAATTTCCGGTACAGATTCAACTATTTTATCTATTACAGTATATGATTTTTTAGGAAGAGAATTGTTCGTTATTAAAAACTACCAATCCAACTCACCTGTTAAAATGGATGATTTAAATTCAGGTGTTTATTTTGTTAAAATAAGTTCCGGTACGGGTCAGTCGGTTATTAGAAAAATTAGTAAACAATAAGCGTTTTAGTGTTTGACTTCATTAATTTCATCTGAGTTGTGTTTGTATTTAAATAAAATAGCAAAAGCAATAGTAACAACCAAAGCGTAAGCTGCAAAAATAAACCAAATAGTTTGCCAGTCTCTTTGTGACTCTTCAGTAAAATAATCTATGATATATCCGCTGGCATACGCCCCAAAAATAGCACCAAATCCATTTGTCATTTGCATAAATAAACCTTGTGCAGAAGAGCGCATTGCGGGTTTGGTTTCTTTTTCTACAAATAACGAACCGGAAATATTAAAGAAATCGAAAGCCATGCCATAAATAATCATCGATAAAATTAAGAATACCAGTCCACCTCCAGGGTTTCCAATGCCAAAAAAGGCAAACCGCAACACCCAAGCTATCATGCTCATAATCATTACTTTTTTAATGCCAAATTTTTTCAAAAAGAAAGGAATGGTTAAGATAAATACTGTTTCTGAAATTTGAGATAAGGTCATTAATACTACAGAATGTTCAACGGCAAAATACCCTTTATAATCATTTGCAAAATCTTCTAAAAAAGGAACACCCCAAATATTTGTTACTTGTAATGCTGCACCCAAGAGAATTGAAAAAATAAAGAATACAGCCATTTTTTTATTTTTAAATAGCGAGTATGCATCAAGTCCCAGTCGTTGTGTTAGCGTCTTTTTTTCTGAGGCACCTTCCGGTGGTACTGCTGGAAGGGTAAATGCATAAATTCCTAAAACAACAGATGCTACTGCAGAAACTAAAAACTGCTCTTTCCCTACTTTCCAGCCCATGAGATCTACTGTCCAAGCTGCTAAAATAAACCCTATTGTTCCCCAGACGCGAATAGGAGGGAAGACCTTTACAATATCATATCCGTTTTTTTCTAAGAGTGCATAAGAAATAGAGTTGTCTAGTGCGATAGTGGGCATATAAAACATAGAAATTAAAAACACAATCATATAAAACGTGTTAAAGTCTGAAACTCCCGAAAGCCAAAAAAGCAAACCACCTAAAATAAGATGACTAAATCCAAAAACACGCTCGGCATTTAGGTATTTGTCTGCAATAATCCCCATAACTGCTGGCATAAAAAGAGCAGCAATACCTAGTGTTCCGTAAACAGCACCTATTTGTATGCCTGTAAATTTAAGCGTAACATACATATAGGCTCCTGCTGAAAGTAGCCAAGCTCCCCAGGCAAAAAATTCTAAAAAATTTAAAATAGTTAGTTTAAGTTTTAGGCTCATGTTATAATAGTTTATTTACTTTTTTCTTTTTGAAATTTCATCTCTAATAGCCGCAGCTTTTTCGTATTCTTCATTTGTTACAGCTTTTTCGAGCATAGAATGAAGTTGTTTTAGTGTATATTTTTGGTAGTTTTTAACATCTTGTTTTGCCGAAGACGTAGTTGCTTCTGTAATTAAGTCTTCAATAATTTGTGCCTCTTTTTTCTCCACAGGTTCTTTGTCTTTTGGCATATTTTTAAGGTAAATCCCTGCTTTGTCCAATATATCTTTATAGGTAAAAATAGGTGCATTAAAACGCAAAGCCAAGGCAATGGCATCACTTGTTCTAGCATCTATAATTTCTTCAATACCCTCTCTTTCGCTAATAATACTTGAATAAAAAACACCATCTATAAGTTTATGAATAATAACCTGTTTGATTACTATTCCATATCTTTCAGCAAAGTTTTTAAATAAATCATGAGTGAGTGGTCGTGGCGGTTTTATTTCTTTTTCCAGGGCAATAGCAATAGATTGTGCTTCAAAAGCTCCTATAATGATAGGGAGTTTCCGCTCACCATCCATCTCGCTTAAAATAAGTGCATAGGCTCCGTTTTGTGTTTGGCTGTACGAAATTCCTTTAATAGTAAGTCTTATTAGACTCATAGTGTGGCGTAATAAATGTGTTTATTTTCGGAGTTCAAGTTACAAAAAAAAGCTATTTAACCAAAGATACTTTCTTTAATCAAACAGCTTCCTTTTTTAGGATGCAAAACCGTAATAAATTATGCGTTTTGCGCTTTAAAAGCTTTTAATTTTTCGGTGAGTTGGGGGACTACTTCAAAAGCATCTCCTACAATTCCGTAATCTGCAGCCTTAAAGAAAGGAGCCTCCGGATCGTTATTAATTACAACCTTTACCTTAGAAGCATTTACTCCTGCAAGATGTTGAATTGCTCCCGAAATTCCTATAGCAATGTACAGATTAGAAGCAACCGGTTTTCCGGTTTGTCCAACGTGTTCGCTGTGTGGTCTCCAACCCATATCGCTTACCGGTTTAGAACAGGCGGTAGCTGCACCTAACACTTCGGCTAGCTCTTCAATCATTCCCCAATTTTCGGGACCTTTTAATCCACGACCACCTGAGACTACAATGTCTGCATCGGCAATGGTAACTTTATCGGTAGATTTATCAACAGAAATTACTTTAGTATTAAAGTCGTCTTGAGATAATTGAGGTGAAAAAGCTTCGGTTGTAACAGCAGTTTCATTTTCGTACAAACCGTAGGCGTTTTTAGATAAACCTATAAGTTTTACCGGTGTGTTTAATTGCGTAACGGCAAATGCTTTATTTGAAAATACAGTAGATTTAACCTGAAAGGGTTCTGTGCTTTCCGGTAAGCTAATTACATTTCCTACATATCCTGCTTCTAAATTTACAGCTAGTAATGGTGCCATATATTTTTCGTTTGCAGAAGAAGAAATAATAACTACTTGCGCATTTTCTTTTTTTGCTGCTTGCGAAACAACATCTGCATAAGCAGCGGCATTAAAATTGTTTAATTGTTCGTTTGAAACTTGTAAAACTTTTGAAGTACCATATTTTCCTAACGAAGAAACATCATTGCTATTTATTGCAACTGCTGTAACTTGAGTTCCTAATTTATCTGCAATTCCTTTTGCATAAGAAACGGCTTCAAAAGCTGTTTTTTTAAATTTTCCGTTTTCAGATTCTGTATATACTAATACCATAATGTTATTTATATTAAATTACTTTTGCTTCGTTATGGAGTAAATCAATTAATTCGTCCACACTACTGGCTAATTTAACGGCTCCTTTAGGTGCCGGTTTTTCAAAATTTACAATTTGTGTTAATTGAGATGCGTCAACAGCTTCCTTTACGTGAAGTGGTTTGGTTCGTGCTTGCATAATACCACGCATATTCGGTATTTTTAAATCGGCTTCTTGCACCAATCCTTTTTGAGCACCAAGAACTAAAGGAAAAGAAGTGCTTAGTGTTTCTTTACCACCGTCAATTTCTCTTGTAGCGGTTACTTTATCGCCCTCTACCTCAATACCAATACAGGTATTTACAAAATTACTTTCGGTAAGTTTTGCAAGCATACCCGGTACAGCTCCTCCGTTATAATCTAAGGATTCGCGACCGGCAATAATTAAATCATAGCTTCCTTCTTTAACTACAGCAGCAAGCTGGTTGGCTACATAAAAACTATCGGTAGGTGTTGTGTTTACACGTATGGCTTCGTCGGCACCAATAGCAAGTGCTTTTCTAAGTGTAGGTTCTGTTTCTTGCCCTCCAACATTTACAACATGAACGGTAGCCCCTTGTTTTTCTTTAAACCAGATGGCACGTGTAAGTCCATATTCATCGTTAGGATTGATTACAAATTGAACGCCGTTTGTATCAAAACGAGTGTCTCCTTCGGTGAAATTAATCTTAGAAGTTGTGTCTGGTACATGGCTAATGCAAACTAATATTTTCATTTTTTTTAGGTATTTTAAAAAGTCAAATTTTCAAGGTACGAAGGTACGTATAAATTCCTAATTTTTACTATGCACGCATAATAATATTTAAAATTTTCTAGATTATTTTTTTTAATTTTT
>JALWYP010000161.1 GCA_026992695.1 Flavobacteriaceae bacterium | reverse complement strand
CGTAATTATTATAAAAATTGCCGACCGATTGCATAATATGCAAACGATGGATGCTATGCCGGTTCATAAACAAGCAAAAATAGCTTCAGAAACACTCTATATTTACGCACCACTTGCACATCGTATCGGGCTTTATAATATTAAAACCGAACTTGAAGACTTAGGGCTAAAATACACAGAACCCGAAGTTTACAATGACATACTAAAAAAAATAAAAGAAAGCAAAGAAGAACAAGATGCCTACATTGCTTCATTTTCAGAAATCATCAAAAAATCATTAGACGAAGAAAAAATAGAATACGACATAAAAGGAAGACCCAAATCAATATTTTCGATACGCAGAAAAATGCTTGCGCAAAATGTTACTTTTGAAGAAGTATACGATAAATTTGCAATTCGAATTATTTATAAAAGCACAGCAAAAAACGAAAAATTTCTCGCCTGGAAAATTTACTCTATCGTAACCGACCACTTTACCCCTAACCCAACCCGATTACGAGATTGGATTTCTTCTCCAAAATCTACAGGGTATGAAGCCTTACACATAACTGTTATGGGTCCTAAAGGTCGTTGGGTAGAAGTGCAAATTCGTAGCGAACGAATGAATGAAATTGCCGAAAAAGGATATGCTGCACACTATAAATATAAAACTAAAGAAAAAGATGACAATTCACTAGATAACTGGCTGGCAAAACTTCAAGAATCACTTGAAAACCCGGATGTTAATGCAGTAGATTTTGTAGAACAATTTAAACTAAACCTCTACGCTAAAGAAATTTTTGTCTTTTCGCCTAAAGGAGATTTATACTCACTACCAAAAGGAGCAACAGCTTTAGATTTTGCTTTTCACGTGCATACCGAAGTAGGCTTACATACCAGAGGCACTCGAGTAAACGGAAAATTAGTACCATTAAGTCACGTACTTAAAAGTGGCGATCAAGTTGAAATCATTACCTCAGAAAAAGCCAGACCAAACGCAAACTGGTTAGACTATGCAACCACAGGAAGAGCACTATCTAAAATAAAATCATCGCTTAAAGAAGAACAAAAACTAATTGCCAACGAAGGAAAAGTTATCTTAGCCAGAAAACTAAAATCATTAAAAATTACACTAGACGAAAAAACCATCAATCAGCTAGTTATTTTTTTTAAATTAAAAACAAGCTTAGATTTATTTTATAGAGTAGGAAACGGAAGTATCGACAACCAACAATTAAAAGACTTTGCCACTACCAGAAACAATGCCTTTTTAAAGTTTTTTAAATCCCGAATTAGAAAAAAATCACCTCCTCCGGAACTAAACAAAGAAGAACTAACCCAAAAATATGACCAGCTGGTTTTTGGAAAAGAAGAAGAAAAACTAGACTATAAAATGGCACAATGCTGTAATCCAATTCCCGGTGATGATGTTTTTGGATTTTTAACCGTATCTGAAGGTATTAAAGTACACAAAAAAAACTGCCCTAACGCAGTACAATTACAAAGTAATTACAGTTATCGAATTTTAAAAGCAAAGTGGATAGACTCCAGTCAAATAGACTTTAAAGCCAATTTAACAATTACCGGAATAGATACCATCGGACTGGTAAATGAGGTAACCAAAATAATTTCAAATAATTTAGGTATTAATATGAAAAGTGTACACTTTGATAGTGATGACGGAGTTTTTACAGGAAAAATTACGGTTCAGGTAAAAAACAAAAGCATTCTTGATAACCTTGTGAAAAACATTAAAAAAATAAACGGAATAGATAAAGTAACTCGAGTTTAAAATAGTTACATTTGCCAACGTTATGGAAACCAACCCTAAACCCGATAATCAAGAAATAGTAAAAGACGTTTTTACAGCTTTTTTAGAAAAAAAAGGGCATCGTAAAACCCCAGAGCGGTACGCCATACTCCAAGAAGTTTACAACTCAAACGAGCATTTTGATATAGAATCTTTGTATATCAATATGAAAAATAAAAAATATCGAGTGAGCCGTGCAACACTCTATAATACCATCGAATTA
>JALWYP010000160.1 GCA_026992695.1 Flavobacteriaceae bacterium | reverse complement strand
ATAAAATTGAAAAACATTTGTACGCAATACTAGACATAGAAACTACCGGAGGAAAATACAACGAAGAAGGTATTACCGAAATTGCAATTTATCAATTTGACGGACACACAATTACAGACCAATTTAGCAGTCTAGTTAATCCTGAAAGACCCATTCAACCCTTTGTGGTTAACCTCACAGGAATTAATAACAGTATGCTTCGTAACGCACCAAAGTTTTACGAAATTGCCAAGCGTATTATCGAAATTACAAAAAATTGTATCCTAGTTGCTCATAATACAAGTTTTGATTATAGAATTCTCCGTACCGAGTTTAATAGATTGGGTTATAATTTTGAAAAAGAAACCCTTTGCACCGTCGAACTTTCAAAAAAACTCATTCCTAATTTGCCTTCCTATAGTTTGGGAAAACTGGTTCGGTCATTGGGTATTCCTATTACAGACAGACATAGAGCGCAAGGAGATGCAAAAGCAACACTTGAGCTGTTTAAACTGTTGCTAAACAAAGATGTTTCTAAAGAGATTATTACAACCTATATAAAAAGTAATCCTAAAAAACAATTGCAACCTAATTTATTGGAAATTAAAGAGTCGCTCCCCTCCAAAACAGGAGTTTACTACATGCACCGCCAAGACGGAACAATTATTTATATAGGAAAAAGCAAAAACATCCAAAAACGTATTAATCAGCACTTTACAAGCGAGTCTAAAAAGGCTAAACAAATTCAACACGAAGTAGTTGCTGTAACTTATGAAGAAACCGGAAGCGATTTAATTGCTCAACTAAAAGAAAATCAAGAAATAAAGCGTATTAAACCCAAATACAACCATGCGCTAAAACGTACTGTTTTTCAGTATCAACTTTCTTCTTTTACAGATGCCCACGGTTATATTAATTTAAAAGCCGAAAAAGTTTCGTCACAATCAAAAGCAATAACTACTTTTACAAACTACCAACAAGCAAAATCATTTTTGTTTAAAGTAACCGAAGAATTTCAACTATGCCAAAAACTTACCGGCTTACATAAAACACAAGAAGGGTGTTTTTTATTTTCAATAAAACAATGCAAAGGTGCTTGTATTCAATCTGAACCCGCTGAAGATTATAATAAAAGAATAAATAAACTACTTGAAAAATATACATTTAACCAAAAAAGTTTTTTAATAATAGACAAAGGTAGAGAAGTTGATGAGCGATCGGTAATTTTAATTGAAAAAGGGATATTTAAGGGTTTTGGGTTTTACAATCTAAATTTTCAAATCACCAACTTGTCGGTTTTGTCTTCAATAATAAGCCCGTTGTCTTCAGATAGAGATACACAACATATTTTGCATAACTATTTACGTAAAAATAAGGTGTATAAAATTATTCATTTAGAAGAAGAAACAAAAATATCATAAAACTTCCGTATTTTTGGTTTCGAATAAAATCTATTTCAGTTGCGAAAAGAAAAAAAAGAACATACCTGGCAATCACGTTTACACGAAATTATTTACGAAGCAGACACCCCCGAAGGAAAGCTTTTTGACATTATTTTACTTATTTTAATTTTAGGGAGTATTGTACTGGTAATGCTAGATAGTGTTTCTGAATTTGCCCAAAAACACGGTGCGTTTTTAAACTACGCAGAGTGGACGGTAACCATCCTTTTTACTATTGAATATATTTTACGAATCGTTTCTATAAAAAAACCCAAAGAATATATTTTTAGTTTTTACGGAATCATCGATTTGTTATCAACCATACCAAAATATCTTTCGTTTTTCTTTGTTGGCACCCACGCATTAGTTGCGTTACGAGCATTGCGTTTATTAAGAGTTTTTAGAGTATTAAAATTGGCTAGATTTATAGGAGAGTCTAACAAACTTATGAAATCGTTAAAAGCCAGTCGCCCTAAAATCGCGGTATTTTTATTTGCCGTTTTTATACTTTCTATCATTCTAGGAACAGTAATGTATTTAGTTGAAGGAGATTCAGGTAGCGGATTTACAAGTATTCCGAGAAGTGTTTATTGGGCTATTGTTACGTTAACCACAGTAGGTTATGGCGACATTGCTCCGGTTACTCCGTTTGGACAATTTATTGCTGCTATAATTATGATTATGGGATACGGAATTATTGCTGTACCCACCGGAATTGTAACCGCCGAATACACAAAAAAAGAATTGGAAGATGTGCATGTAAACTCACAAGTTTGTTCTAATTGTTTGGCTTCGGGACATCCCGATGACGCTAAGTATTGTTATAATTGCGGAGCTACACTTCATTTTAAAGAATAGAAATGAACAAACAAAAGCCGCTTCTTATTTGTGTAGTTGGTGCAACTGCCATAGGAAAAACAAAACTTGCCATTGCCATTGCTAAGGCTTTTAACACCCAAATTGTTTCTGCCGATTCGAGACAATTTTATAAAGAAATGTCCATTGGTACAGCCGTACCTTCACGATCTGAATTACAAGCAGTTCCTCACCATTTTATACAACATAAAAGCATAACTGAAACTTTTTCGGTAGGAGATTTTGAAAAAGAAGCCTTGCAACTTTTAACTACTCTTTTTACAAAAAACCAAGTAGTTGTATTAGTAGGAGGTTCGGGTTTGTATATAGATGCTGTTGTAAAGGGGTTGGATTATTTCCCCGATGTACCAAAAGAAATAAGACAAGAATTAAACGAGCAATTTAAGGAAAAAGGAATTACTTTTTTACAAGAAGAATTACAACGTATAGATCTCGTGTATTTTCAGAAAGTAGATAAAGATAACCCACACAGATTAATACGAGCAATTGAAGTGTATCGAGCTTCCGGGCAACCTTATTCTTCATTTTTAAATAAAAAAAAGAAAACTCGATTCTTTAGTACATTGTATATAGGCTTACAAGCCGAAAGATCTGTTTTGTACCAAAGAATTAATAAACGAGTTGATTGTATGTTAAAAGAAGGGTTAGTTGAAGAGGTGAAGACGCTCCTACCCTTTAAACACCTAAATGCATTACAAACAGTGGGATACAAAGAGTTATTTGCTTACTTTGAAGAAAAAACAACGTTGGAAGAAGCTGTTTTTGAAATTAAAAAAAACACACGCCGATTTGCCAAACGCCAAGGCACTTGGTTTAGAAAAAACAAAGAAATACAGTGGTTTCAGTACGATGAAAAAACTGATAAAATCATTGAATTTATTCGTAAAAAAATCACCTGTTACTAACTTTTTACAGTTACATTTCTACTTCGTCTTTTACAATAAGTCTAAATCCTTCACCGTGAATATTTACAATTTCGACACCGGAATCTTTACTTAGGTATTTTCTAAGTTTTGCAATATACACATCCATACTTCGAGAAGTAAAATAATTATCGTCTCGCCATATTTTTTTAAGAGCTAGTTCACGAGGCATTAAATCGTTTTTATGCAAAGCCAACAAGCGTAATAATTCGTTTTCTTTTGGCGAAAGTTTTACGGGTTTTTCATCTTTATAAGACAAAAATCGAAGTTTTGAGTTTAAAAAGAAATCTCCAATTTTAAATTCAAACTCTTTACTATCTGCAACAGAGTCTTGAGATTTTCGGTTTATAATGGCTTTAATTTTCATTAAAAGTACTTCGCTGTCAAAAGGTTTGTTTAAATAATCGTCTGCTCCTACTTTGTACCCTTTTAAAACATCTTCTTTTAACGCTTTGGCGGTAAGAAAAATAATAGGTATTTCGCTGTCTTTTTCGCGTATTTCTTTGGCAAGTGTAAAACCATCTTTATAAGGCATCATCACGTCTAAGATACACAGGTCATAATTCCCGCGCTTAAACTTTTCAAAGCCTTCCATTCCGTTTTTTGCATGAGTAACATCATAGTCATTCATCGCTAAATAATCTTTTAGTACTGTCCCAAAATTAGGATCATCTTCTACGAGTAGAATTTTTTTGTTTTCTGTTTCCATAGGTTTTTTATTTTATTAGTTGAAATTTAATAGTTATTGTTGTTCCTTTATCTTTTTCACTTTCTACAGCTATTTTAGCATGGTGGTAATCCAATATTTTTTTTACGTATGCTAAGCCAAGTCCGTGACCTTTAACGTTATGAATATCTCCTGTGTGCTCTCTATAAAATTTTTCGAATATTTGTTTTTGTGCAGTTTTGCTCATTCCTATACCTTGGTCTGAAATAGAAACTACAATAAAATCTTTTTCATTTTTTGTAGAAATTGTAATTTTTGGTGCCTCTTTTGAATATTTTATCGCATTATCGAGAATATTAACCAACACATTAGTAAGATGCAGTTCGTTACCGTTTATCATAGTATAATCTGCATTAAACTGTGTGTTTATATAACCGCCTCTGTCTTCAACAATAAGGCTTACGTGAGACATAGCATCTTCAATTATTCCGTGTAAATCAATAGGTTCTTTTGGAAGATTAAGTTCATTTTTTTCCAACTTAGAAATACGCAAAACATTTTCTACTTGAGCATGCATTCGTTTATTTTCTTCTCGTATCATTTGGTGATACCTTTTAATAAAATCTTTATTTTCAGAAACTTTCGGGTTATTTAAAGCATCAAGAGCAAGATTAATTGTAGCAATTGGTGTTTTAAACTCGTGTGTCATGTTATTAATAAAGTCGGTTTTTATTTGCGAAATCTTACGCTGTCGTAAAAGTTGATATAATGCACTGGCATAAGTAAATAAAATAATAAAGGTAAATACAAACGACAAAATTGCCATTGCCAAAATAGAGCTAAGTACGTATTTATCTTTATCTACAAAATTTACATAAAGCGTGTAGCCCACATTTAAATCTTTATTAACAAATATAGGTACTGCGTAGGTGGTTTTGGGATCTAATTGAAAGTTGCGAGATTTAACTTTTGTTGCAAGATTGTTGCTGTATATTGCAAACTCAAAGTGCATGTTAAGACCTCTTTCTTTAAGTTTTTTTCTAATAAGATTTTTAACTTCACTTTTAGTTACACGATTATGAATTGGTTTTTTTGAAGAAATATTCTTAAATGCATTTTCAAACTGTTTAACCTCATAGTCTTTTAAACGGCTAAAATTCTTCGTGGTTGTTTCTATGTTTAGTCCTTCGTCAATTCCTTTAATAATTCGGGTTGTCGTTTTTTGATTAAATAATTTTTTAAGTTGAATGGAATCTATTTCTAAATCTAAAATACTTGAAGATAACTTATATCCTTCTTCTATCACGCGGTCTGAAAAAATATAAGTTTCGTTATTTCTATCGTTGGTAATGGCATAAAATATTTCAGAAACACGCTCATTATCGGGTGAGTCTACACTATCTAATGCTTTATTAAATAAAGAGTAATAGTATTCGGTTTCGCGTAATTGCAATTCTTTAGATGTTTCAACCAACAACTGCTTTACGTTAAGTGTAAACTGATCTTCTTTTGTTTTATACGAATTATAAATCCAATATCCTTGAACAAAAATAATCCCCACAAGGGAAAGCGTCATAAACACGATAAGTAATACAAAAAGCTTTTTGTTCATAAATCAAAAATACTATTTTAACATTTAGAGCCATTGGCTTTTAACCAAATGTTAACAAATTTGAAGAAAAACTATATTTTGGATAAAATAGTATGAATTTCTAAAACTTTTTCTTGAGTAGATTTTAAATTAACATTTTCAATAATAAAATCGGCAAGTTTTTGTTTTTTTTCATCATCCCACTGGTTTTTCATGCGTTTTAACACCTCATCTCTTGAAGAATTATCGCGTTGCATAACACGCTTAATTCGTTCCTCTTTAGGGGCTGTAACCAAAATAATTTTATCACAATTTTTATAACTTCCGCTTTCAAAAAGGATGGCGGCTTCCTTAATTACATAAGCTCCTTTTTGTTTTTTTAACCAACGCTTAAAATGTTGCGCAACCTTTGGATGAATAATTGCATTTACCTGCGTCAATAATTCAGGGTTTGAAAATATTTTTTTTGCAACATATTTTTTATTGAGTGTTCTGTTCTTATACGTTTTGTCACCCAGTAAAGCAGTTAATTTCCGGTGAATGATTTTAGATTTATTAGTGAGCTTTTTTGCTTCAATATCGGCAATATAAACCGGAACTCCTTGCTGTTTAAACATTGAAGCAACGGTTGTTTTTCCACTGCCTATTCCTCCGGTTAAACCTACTACCAACATGATTATTTATTTACAATTAACAAATTAATGATAGTTGGCTCAATGGTTACATCAAAAGCAGTTTTGGGTTTATTGTCTAAAAGAATTGGTAACGATGCCCCGTCTTTTGTTCTGCTTTTATAATCGGCACTAACCTCAAAGTCCTCTTTAGCTATTTTATTAAAATTTGAAACTGTTGTTGTATAGGTTACCGACACCATTTCGGGAACTATTTTAACACGCATTCCTACAGGCAAGTGTTTTAGTTTTACAGGTACTTCAATGGTTTTTTGTACAATTTCTTCAACAGGTATGGTAACTTTTACGCGTCTTGGAGAAACCGTGATGTCGGTTATTCCTTTAGGGATAGCAATTGGCACAAACTCCTCAACCTTTTGGTTTACCTCATCAATTTTTAATACTTGTGTGGTAACTTGCTTTAAGGTATCAATTATTTTTCCGGAAGCCGATACTAAAACCGAATCGGGTGTAACAATAGGTTTACTCGAATTTTTATATCCGGCTTTATAATTTACTGAAATGGTAGTATTTACAGGTACTTTTTTAGATTTAATACTATTCAAATTAATTATAATATCATTAACCGAAATGTTACGAACCAAAATATTTTTATTTAACTGAGAAGTAATTAATTTTTTTAGTTCATTATTTGTAACAATCGCTTGTTTATTTTCTTTTGAATAAAAACGGGAAACATCAATATTTATAGTTGGTTTTTTTATTTTAAAAAGTATAAACTCAAAACCATTTGCCACAACATCAAATGAAATTTCATTGATATTATTTTTGGAAAGAATGGTATTGTTATGTAGATTTTTGTATTCAATTCTAGAAATTATTGATTGCGTATATTC
>JALWYP010000159.1 GCA_026992695.1 Flavobacteriaceae bacterium | reverse complement strand
AGATATTTATCTCGGAAAAATTAAAAAAATAATGACCGGATTGAACGCTGCCTTTGTAAATATTGGTAGTGAACGTGATGCTTTTTTGCATTATCTGGATTTAGGACCACAATTTAGGTCGCAGCAAAAATACATGAAGCAGTGCATTGCTCAAAACAAACGTATCCCATTACATAACTTTCAGCTTGAAGAAGACATCAACAAGTATGGAAAAATAACAGAACTGTTTACTCCCGGACAACATATTTTAGTGCAAGTAGCCAAAGAGCCCATTGCAACAAAAGGACCACGAATTACCTCTGAAATTACCATAGCAGGGAGAAATCTGGTTTTAATTCCATTTTCAAATAAAGTTTCAGTTTCGCAAAAAATAAAATCTCAAGAAGAGCGTGAGCGTTTAAAAAGGCTTATATTGAGCATTAAACCAAACAATTACGGAGTAATTGTTCGTACAGTAGCTAAGAACCGTAGGGTGGCAGTTTTGCATTCTGAGTTAAATGAACTCATTGATAAGTGGGAGACCCTGTTTTTGAACATCCAAGGAGTAGAACCTCCGCAGTTGGTACTAGGCGAATTAGATAGAACATCAGCCTTGCTCAGAGATATTCTAAACAATAGTTTTCACAGCATTTTTACCAATGATGTGAATCTAAACAGAGAAATTAAAGAGTATATTGAGACCATTGCTCCGGAAAAAAAGAAAATCGTTAAGCGTTTTACCGGAAGAACTCCGATTTTTGAGCATTTTGGAGTGGAAAAACAAATAAAAGGACTTTTCGGAAAAACGGTTACCATTAAATCAGGTGCTTATCTGATAATTGAACACACAGAAGCACTTCATGTAATTGATGTTAACAGTGGAAACCGGACACGTAAAACCAACGATCAGGAAACCAATGCCTTAGAAGTAAACATGACTGCAGCAGAAGAAATTGCACGTCAGCTTCGTTTACGTGATATGGGTGGAATTATTGTGGTAGATTTTATAGACATGCACACAGCCGAAAACAAACAAAAGCTTTTTGAAAAAATGAAAGAAGCAATGGCTTCGGATCGTACCAAACATAATATTCTGCCTTTAAGTAAATTTGGTTTGATGCAAATTACCCGCCAACGCGTAAGGCCGGAAATGAATATTGAAAATGTTGAAACTTGTCCTACTTGTGGAGGTACAGGCGAAATTACACCCAGTGTATTGGTTGCTGATGAACTTTTTAATAATGCTACTTATCTGGCAAAAAATTACAAATCCCCAGTTTTCGTTTTAAGACTGCATCCATATATTGCATCTTATATTACAAAAGGTATTTTCTCAAAGCGTCTAATTTGGTCGTTAAAGCTCAAAAAATGGATTAAGGTTATGGAAGACCCTTCCTACCCTCTTCTATCCTATAATTTTTTTAATCTAAAAGGAGAAAAAATTGATTATTAAAAAAAGCAGCTTAAAAGCTGCTTTTTTTAATTTGTTTTTATCCCTAGGAGTGCCGATCAGTGCACTTTTCATCTCTATTGCTATAGGATATTTTATGATGGATTATGATTTAAGTAAAGCACTAAAACTGGGTACACTCAGTGGTTTTATCGTTGCGGTGGTCTTTTCCTTCCTTATGGCAGCTGTTTTACTTCTTATGCGAAAAGCTCGCTCTGCACGTACCGAAAAAAGCAAACCTGAAAGTACGATCACACATAAACATGAAAACGGGATGTTAGACAAGACATTTATTTTACTCATGGACAGAGTCATTGCATTGGAAGTCCTTGTCCACTCTGTCATTGAGCAGAAACTGGGCAATATCAAACATGGAGATAAAGATAAACGAACGATCACCGTTTATGCCCCTGAACACACTATCGATATCTCGATCACACAACTCACAGATCATACTTCGGAGGTCAAAATAAAAGCCAATACTTACAGTCCCAGTGTCAAAAAGATCATCAACTACACGAAAATGAAAGAGAGTTCTTTCCTGAACTATTGATCTTTTACAGCTAAAAATCTGTCAATTTGACAT
>JALWYP010000158.1 GCA_026992695.1 Flavobacteriaceae bacterium | reverse complement strand
ATTATAGTGAGTTTTGTTTAAACTCTTCAAGTAAGGTGTTATCTATAATTATGTTTTCGGGGATGATGCGTAAGCGGTATTTACCTTCGCCAATAAAGGTAAATAAATCGGATCTTTCAAGCTGTTTGTCCTTCTTGAGTTGTAATATTGAGTTGATGTTATCTATAATTCTTGTTAAATATGTTTGGTTTTTTATCTCTCCTGCCAAACCAACTTGAATGCTTTGTTGTTTGTTTTCAGATAATTTTCTTCTAACTGCAAATTTCAGTAAATTTTTATATTGGGTTGTCTTGGATTTAAAGTCGATGGTTTGATTAAAAATTCCTTTAGTGGGAATGCTAATTTTTACCAATCCCCAATCTAAAAACTGAATCACCATTTCATTGGGTTTTGGCATATTGGCAAGTCTAATTACCCAAGAAGTTGCTAATACCAAAAAGATAGCAATCAAAGAAGTCTTGGCTATAATCTTTAAAAAATTGTTTGAAAAATCAGTTCCAAAATCTAAGAAAACACCAGAAATTTGAGAAATAAATACCAAAATAATAATTAATAAAGAAACATATCCTACTACTTTAAGCCCTCTATGAACAAAGGTTCTATAAAATGAAACAGCCAATAAATAACATAAGAAAGCAGTTACTAATAAATCTGGGACACCTTCTATTAATAGGTTTGTTGATGAATTTGAAATATTAAAATAGGATAATATAATTGTGATGATTGAAGTAAACGTAATTAAAACAATAATGATTTTTATGTTCTTTTTGTTGTTGTAGATAAATTTTGGAGCATAATAAAAATAGAACAATGCCAACAATAAAAAGAGGTTATTGAGTAGGGATAATAAATGAATTCCTAGTTGAAAGATGGAGTTATCCTTAAACGGAATAGAATTTCCTAAATAAGCCCAAATTCCAGAAGCTACCCATACAAACATTGCTAAACTTAAATAAAGCAAACCTTTGTCAACGCGTTTTTCTTGTTCATTTTCTTCTAAAATTTGCTTAAACTGTTTTCTAATTTGAAACCATAAGGCGAGTAATAAAATACCACCAATAAATGAAATAAAAATATGCGAGAGGATATAAAAAGTGGTAACTTCAGTCATAATTAAGATGCCAAAATTTTATCAATAAGCTCTTGTTTTTTTACTTGATTATTACCAAATAACCATTGTAAAACATTATCTTCCCAAATAGCATCACATTCTTTCTGGGTTAAAATACCTTCTTCCATTGCCAAGTCCAATATTTTTCCAGGGTACGAAGATTGTTTTTCGCTATCCATTTCACCAAGCGGATAAGGGTCATCTAAGCCCATAACCACTTGTTTTGATGTTTGGTTTTTCACCAATAAACCTAAAGAACCTGTATCATGAACTAACGTATCAAAGAAAATATTTGGATGCGCAACCGATTTTCTAGGGTGTTCTTTTCCTTCAAACAAATCGGGTCTGCCATCAAAGCCTTGTATGCGTCTTCCTAAATTCATTTGTGCTAATTGTCCACCATGAGCAAAGCACACCCGCATTCCCGGATATTTAAAAGCATATCCGTTAAGTGTTAAAAAATGATAGGCATCGGCACATTGTGCCAGCATCCAAATTAAATGAAAACGCCAAGCGGTATTTTCCAACTTAATAAATTTTTCTCCATCATAAGGATGAATTTCAACTGCCAAATTATACTTACTGGCAAGTTCAAAAATAGGTTCGTTTTCTTCGTCAAAAATACATCGCCATTGCCCAATGGTATCCATATAATGGGTGGGTAAACAGAGTAATTGTAATCCTAGCTCTTCTACACAACGTTCCATCTCCCATAATGCACCACGACCATAACCGGGATGCACCACAAACCCACAAGTAAATTTTGAGGGATGTTCGTGTTGTACTTTGGCATTAAAATCGTTTTGAAAACGCAATGCTTGCTTCATTTCCTCCAGACGTAAACCGTTTCCATATAATTGAGAAAGGTTTAAGACTACGGCGTGATCGATATTGTATTTATCCATCCACTCCAGTTTTTCGTTTAAGAAAAAGCTAGAATCGGTTACCGGACGTTTCCAATCTTTCTGAAACATAAATTTTTGGTCTTTATCTACCCAAAAAATTTCTTTTTCCTTCATAAAATCCGGTATCTCTTCAGGATATGGAAGTAGATGCGAATGTCCGTTGATGCGTAATTTTCTTTTTTTCATAATACCATCGCTATTGGATAAATAAACAGTTGTAAATATACAAATAAGATTAATACCGAATACAAATTCAATACTGTTCACCCGAAGGCTATCGGATTTTTTTATTGAACTATTTTATAATAAGAAAAGGTATAAGATATGGGAAGTCTTTTTTTATTGAATGCTTAGGTAAGAAGTTTTCGTTGTTTAAAATTTTATCAGCATTATAAAACGTTATTCATAATTAAAACTGTATTCACTTTTATTCATTAAAGTGAAAATTCCCAGTCCGTTTTCAAAATTAGAATGTATAATTATTGGTTCTACAAACGGATTGTCTTGGGCATATTCGTTTATTCTTATAGATGTATCATACTTATAATAGTCTTCTGTGGTGTGATATAAAACAGCAATATATTCGGCAGCTTCGCTTTCTTCTTCAAAATGGTTTATTAAGATTTCAAAATTTTGTTTTCCGTTAAAAGTAGTATCTTTTAATAAAATACAGGTGTAACATAAACCTGATTCGTCGAATATAGTTCCAAAAATATCTACATAAACAGGTGAAAACAAGGTTTGGTCGGTTGAAATAGTTTGAAGATTTTTTTTAAAAAATTTAAGCAAGTAATAATCTTTTTTATTGGGATTATCATTAATTGTTACCTTAAAAACATTTCCGCTTCTCTCTGCATTTAGTATGGGTACTTCTTCGGGAAATACTTGTGAGGCGGTTACTGTTTCGTACCCGGGTGCTTCAATTTTTAAAGTGTAGGTTGTATTGGGTTCAAATGATAGCGTGTCTTCATTTAAATAAAAGTGCGTGTTTTCATCATAATCAAACAAATAGGTTTGAGTTGGGCTTGTAAGACTCACCGAAGCATTTTCAATTATCTGTATTTGATTATTAAGGTTTTCAAAGGGATTTAGCGTATAGGAAACAAATATTTTATCTTTTGGATTTTCCTCAAAATCATTTTGGTATCCCAAAATCGCGGAAGGAGCTAATTTGCTATCTTCAAAAGAGTTATCAATTTCTATCGGTTTGTCAAAAAAATCGGTGGTACAACCCCAACTAGTTAGAATAAATAATAGTGCTATCTTTTTCATTTTGTTATATTTTAAAACTTAAATCTGTATGAAACTGACGGAACAACAGGCAATAGACTTATTTGTCTGTACTGCTTTTCATTGGTCTCAAAATCGTAACCCAGATAAATGTAAAACGGGTTGCTTCGACTATATGCATTGTAAAGACCAACAATCCAGGCGCGTTCACCCCATTTTTTCTTTTTAATAAATTCAACTCCTAGGTCTAATCTGTGATAAGCTGGCATTCTGTAATCGTTTTTACTTCCTATGATTTCTATATTATCTAATCTGTCATTAGGATTATAAGATGTATAAGTAGCTTCGGTAAGTGAAATGGCATTTGCGGTACCATACACCCAAGTGCCGCTAAGATGAATTTTTTTATTAAAACGGTGTACAACTACCGTTTCAAAATCGTGTCTTCTATCAAATTTAAACGGATATTCTTTTCCGGAATTTATTTCATCAAACTGTCTAAAATTCCAAGCTAATGTATATCCTATCCATCCGGTTGTTTTGCCTTTCTTTTTTTGGAGTAAAAATTCTAATCCGTATGCGGTTCCGGTTCCTTGAGTTATTTTATCTTCCCATTTTTCTTCGGTGTTGAAAAAGTTAGCTCCTTCTTTATATGAAATTACGTTTTTCATTTTTTTATAATACCCTTCGATACTAAATTCTATATTGTTTTTAAGTGTTGTGGCAATTCCAATAGCTGCTTGCCAAGATTGTTGCGGTTTAATTTGTTCGGTAGAAGGCACCCAAAGATCGGTAGGCAACCCAATTGATTCGTTGGTTAGTAGATTTATATATTGCGTCATCGTGGCATACGAGGCTTTTAAACTGGTTTTGTTTGATACCAAATAACGTAATCCAATTCTGGGTTGAAACGAAAAATAATTTTTATTTTTTATGCTAAAACCCGATGCGTGAAACCCGATATTGGCTTTAAGTTTATTAAGGGTTATTTCGTCTTCTAAGTAGGTGAAATATTCGTTAGAATATCTTTTTTTCTGTTTTGATAAAAGGCTGTAATCAGCTTCTTCAAATTCACCTTTTACTGCCAATGCACCGGGGTTGTACGTGTGATTTATGTTTCCAACTCCAAAACGGATATAATGATTTGGATTCGGGATATAATCAAAATCAATTTTAGCAGATAAATCGTAAATACCCGAACGATATTTAGCTTCAAATTTATTATAAACATCGTCATATTTATCTTCATCTCCTACATTAAAATCAAATTTAAAACGGCTGTAAGTAAGTGTTGTATTCGCAAATAATTTTGGATTTATTTTATAGTTCCATCGCAATGCTGTAATAGTGTTTCCCCAGTCAATGCTTGAGGTGGTTTTAAAATAGTCGCTGCTGTTAAAATCATTTTGTCTTTGGTCTAATCCAAAAACATCTGCACCAAGGTATGCACTTAAAAATAGACTGTGCCTGTCATTAAATTTATGATTTATTTTTGCATTTAGGTCATAAAAGTAGGCTTTTAATTTCTGTTCATCTCCGTTGTTTTCAGCCGATTTTTTTGCTAACGGAGCAGCGATTAAATCGATGTAATTTCTACGTCCGGAAATCATAAACGAAGTTTTGTCTTTAACAATAGGTCCTTCTAAAGTAAGCCTTGCCGAAAGTAGCCCGATAGAGCCTTCGCCATGAAATTTTTGTTTGTTACCTTCTTTCATATTTATTTCAATAACAGAGGATAATCTGCCTCCGTACCTTGCCGGAAAACCACCCTTGGTAAGCGACACGGTCTTAATAGCATCTGTGTTAAAAACCGAAACAAAACCCAATAAATGCGATACGTTATAAACCGGAACTCCATCTAAAATAATAAGGTTTTGGTCCGGACTGCCTCCACGCACATATACACCGTTAAGCCCTTCGGTACCTCCTTGTACACCTGGAAGTAACTGCAGTACTTTTAAAACATCATTTTCACCAAGTAAAGTAGGCACTTTTTCAATTTCTTGTGGTTTGAGATCAATCGCACTCATTTGTGTTTTCTCTTGAATTTTTTTCTCTTTTGAAGTATTTATTACTACTTCTTCCAGCGCATTATCCGGTTTAAGTTTAAAATTAATTAGTGTGTCTTTTTTTAAAGAAAATGAAATGATTTTTGGCGAATACCCAATATATGAAACATATAAATTTACTGCTCCTTCCGGAAGGGTTAAACTATAAAAACCGTAGGTGTTAGAAACCGTACCTTGATTAGAATTTACATCGTAAATATTAGCTTCAATTAGTTTTTCACTACTAGTCGCTTCTTCAACATAACCACTTATGGTAAACTTTTTTTGCGCAAAAGAAATAATTGAAAAGAATAAAGTGAAAAATAAAATTATCTTGTTCATTTTCATAGTTAGTTATAAAAACGAAGAAAATAAAAAAATGTTATTTGCATCTCATAAATAAGAAAACTTTAAGAAGGATTAACATAAGTTTAGTGTTCTTTTTCTTATTTTAGATATACATACTATTTTTCGGGCGTATCCCGGACTCTTAAGGTCTAGGTCGGGCTTTTCGCACAACAAGGCAGTTTACTTCAATCCCTTACGCAATTACAAACTTTTAGTCCTACCACCATCCACAGGAAGATTAATTCCATTAATATAACTTGCAGATTCACTAGCCAAAAAAGCCACCGCATAGGCAATTTCTTCGGGTTGGGCAAAACGTTTTGCCGGAGTTACGTTTTTCATCATAGTTTCTGCTTCTTCGTAAGAGCCGTTTATTTTTTTTGCTACGTTGTGTAAAATAGTGGTAAGTCGCTCTGTTGCAGTTGCGCCGGGGAGTACGTTGTTTACTGTTATTCCGTATGGTCCTAGTTCGGTTGCCAATGTTTTACTCCAATTGGCAACGGCTCCTCTTATGGTGTTGCTTACACCCAATCCTTCAATTGGTTGTTTTACTGATGTCGAAATTATATTAATGATTCTTCCGTAACCGGCTTCCTTCATTCTGGGAACAACAGCTTGAGCTAAAACCTGATTACAAATAAGGTGTTGCTTAAAAGCAATTTCAAATTCGTTTAATTGTGCATCAATTGCCTTTCCGCCTTTTGGACCACCGGTGTTATTGAGTAAAATATGGTAGGTTGTATTTATTTTTTCTGAAAGTACTTTTTGTAAATCTATGGGTTTACTAAAATCGGCAACAATATAATCATGTTTTTGCCCGTTAACTTTTGGGAGAAGTTTTAAAACCTGTTTTAGTTTGTCTTCGTTTCTAGCCAATAGGGTGATGGTTGCTCCAAGAGAAGCCAATTCTATCGCAGAAGCTTTTCCTATTCCTGCTGTGCTTCCGCTGATGAGGGCATTTTTGTTTTCTAAAGTAATTTCATCTGTAGTATCATTATTACATGATGTAATAAGGAATAAAGACATAATAATTAAAATTGCTTTTTTCATGATAGTTTGTTTTAGGGTTTTTTATTAAAATTATACTTTTTTAAAGACCTTCGAAAATACACAAATTCAATTTCAAAACAGGATAAAAAAGCAGCTTACTTACTAACAAAATTCTGTTGATAAAACAAGGGGAAAGCATTGAAGCTTCTGAGGGTGAAACTATATATTTGTTTGTAAAGTGCATTCGCTTAAATATTGTTAGTAAGCCTACCGGTTCGGCAGAGACGGCAAACTTATTAGTAGTATTTTTGCACAGATTAACCAAATAACAATTTTATGGAAGCAAAGTTCTCACAAAGAGCCAAAAAAGTTCTGAAT
>JALWYP010000157.1:290-2016 GCA_026992695.1 Flavobacteriaceae bacterium | reverse complement strand
ATAAAATCCCTTGAATCCATTTTTTTTGGCGCGGGATTTTTTTATTATAATGTATTAAACGTTGAAGTTATGAGTAAAGTATCTTATTATACCGCAGAAGGATTAAAAAAATTACGCGACGAGTTAAATCAATTAAAAGATGTAGAACGTCCTAAAGCCTCACAAGCCATTGCAGAAGCAAGAGACAAAGGTGATTTAAGTGAAAATGCCGAGTACGATGCTGCAAAAGAAGCACAAGGAATGTTGGAAATGCGAATCTCAAAGCTGGAAGAAACACTTGCCAATGCTCGTATTATAGACGAATCGCAATTAGACACATCAAAGGTGCTTATCCATTCAACTGTTAAAATAAAAAATCAAATTAACGGTATGGTGATGACTTACAAGCTTGTGGCTCAAAGTGAAGCCGATTTAGCTTCGGGAAAAATATCGGTTGATTCACCTATCGGGAAAGGATTGTTGGGGAAAAAGGTTGGCGATACCGCAGAAATTAACGTTCCTAGCGGGATTATGAAATTTGATGTGATAGAAATAACACGAGACTAATGGCAACTGTATTCACCAAAATAATAAAAGGAGAAATCCCTTGTTATAAAATTGCAGAAACCGAAGATTTTTTTGCTTTTTTAGATATCAATCCCAACGCAAAAGGACATACATTATGCGTGCCTAAAAAGGAAGTAAATAAATTACTAGATTTAGATGAAGAAACCTATACAGGTTTAATGCAATTTGCCCGAAAAATAGGATTCGCCATTGAAAAAACAATACCTTGTAATAGAGTAGGAATGACGATAATTGGTTTGGAAGTACCGCATGTACACGTGCATTTAATTCCGCTTAATACGATGGAAGACATGTCTTTTTCAAAAAAAGTGAAACTCACTTCCGAAGAATTTCAAAAAATCGCTTCTGCCATTCGTGAAAATATTGATTAACTTATTTTCTTTAAAGAAATTTCCATGGTAGTTCCTTTACCAAGAGAGCTTTTAAGCACTCGTATTCTGCCTTTGTGGTATTTTTCAATAATTCGTTTTGCAAGCGAAAGTCCCAGACCCCACCCTCGCTTTTTTGAAGTAAAACCGGGTGTAAATATTTGATTATAGTCTTTTTTAGCAATTCCTTTTCCGGTATCTGAAACCTTTACAAGTGCATATTTTTCAGATTCTTCAATGGTAATAGTAATACTGCCTTTTCCTTTCATTGCGTCAATGGCATTTCGTACTAAATTCTCAATAGTCCAGCCGTATAATTGTTTGTTAAGATTTACATAGATAGGTCGGTTTGGAGTTGTAATAGAAAATTCTATAAGTTTTGAGCTTCGTCTCTTTAAATAATCTATTGCTTCGGTTGTAGTCGTGACCAAATCTGTTTTCTTTATTTCGGGTATCGATCCAATTTTAGAAAAACGCTCGGTTATGGTTTTAAGACGATCGATATCTTTTTCAATTTCAAAAATATATTGACTATTAATATTTTCAGTTTTTAATATTTCTGTCCAACCTACCAATGACGATAAGGGTGTACCAATTTGGTGTGCGGTTTCCTTAGCCATTCCTGCCCAAAGCTTATTCTGTTCAGCTTCTTTTGAAGTTCTAAAAAACAAATAAATAGCTAAGAAAAACAATAACATAATAAGTACTAAAGCAGCAGGGTAATACTTAATTTTATTTATTAACGGAGAGTTTCCGTAGTAAAGAGTTTGTAACACTTCTCCGTTAAAAGA
>JALWYP010000157.1:0-280 GCA_026992695.1 Flavobacteriaceae bacterium | reverse complement strand
GAAATATCTATGGGAGTGTATTCTTCAGAAAATTTCTGGATAAGACGGTCTCTTTTTTCAGAAGTATTTATTTCTGAATCTTTAATGTTTCTATAATCATAGGTTTTTTCATTTGGACTATACGAAATCATCGGGGTAGTAGTGTTGCTTTGTAGCACTTTTAAAACCGTTTCGTTAGAAAGTAAATCATTATTATTATCGTTATTTACATCTATTTTGCTAATATCTTCTTGAGCAGTAGCCCAAATTTCCATCTTAGTACGTTCATCTTCCTTTAATC
>JALWYP010000156.1 GCA_026992695.1 Flavobacteriaceae bacterium | reverse complement strand
CTTGCTTGCTGGTTACTTCAGTTTCATCATCTACAAACATACCAGTCGCAAAATTGTGCTTTTCGTCATCGTGTAAGTGCCCGTGAACTTTTACGGTTCGTGTAGTTTGATCTATAGATGTTCCTACTAAATGCACTTCGGCTTCATAGGTTTCATTTGATGCTTCAGGGATTTTAAAATTGATTTTTTGCCCTTCTTTTATGGACATTACATCTTTTTCGAAAACGGTTAACTCAATATGAATATGATCTGTATTTACAATTTCCATAATCTCATCGGCTGGCGAAACATAGCTTCCTTTGCTTACATTTATTTTGGTAACGCTTCCGCTAATAGAAGAATACAAGGTAATGGATGAAGCTATTTTTCCTTGTTCAACATTGCTTGGATTGATGTTTAACATTCGTAATTTTTTTCGCAAACCATTATACATTGCTCTTTTGGTTTTGTATTCACTTTCTGCTTTTTGATATTTTTTTTGCGAGGTTATTTGCTCTTCAAATAAGGTTTTTTGTCGCTGGTATTCATCTTTTAGATAGTTTAATTGTTCTGAAATTTCGAGGTATTCTTGTTGCATTTCTACAAAATCTGGATTTTCAATTGTTATTAAAGCTTGTCCTTTTTTTACTTTATCACCAATTAATAAGGCAGAATTTTTAACATAGCCTCCAGAAAAAGAAGTAATGACTTCTCTATTTTGTGGTGGCACATCTATCATTCCTGTAGTTTTTACAATATCTGGAAAGCTTTGTTTTGTTAATGTTCCTAAAGCCATATTGTTTGTTTTAAATTGAGCTTGAGTGATTTTTATGTCTTCATCGTGATGTTCGTTTTCTTGAACAGTTTCAACTTGTTCTTCTGATGTTTTCTTGCAACTTGTTAATACTGCTAAAGAAAAGAGGGTGATGTATAGTATGTTTTTCATTTTTTATGTTTTTAAAATTTAAAAGATTGCTTCGTTTCACTAGCAATGACAATTCTTTTTATTAAAGGATTAAATTATTAAGTTGTATTACAGTTTGATTGTATTGGTTTAAATGTTCTAAATACGAAAGGGTGATTTGATAACTATTCTCTATACTTTGTATGTATTGAAAAAAGTCTATCTCACCATTTTTAAAGCTCATATTTGCTGTTTTTAAAATAGCTTCAGAAAGGGATTTTCCTTCGGTTTCATAATAATTTAAACCTTCATTATATTTGTTGAGTTGTGCATGTAATTGTTGTTGTTTACGTTTCAATTGAAGCCTATAATTAGTGGCATTGTGAGTTATAATATCTTGATTTATTTTTGAAGCTTTAACCTTCGCTTTTTGTGCTCCAAACAACAACGGAATTTTTAAACCAACCTGAAAAATGCCAATGTTTCCAGAAAAGGCATTGTTTTCTCCATAGCTATAATCTAGACCAATATCTGGCAATAATTTTTGCCTTTCAACTTTGGTTTGTGCTTGGTTGAGTTGTTTTTGAGCGTCTAAAAGTAATACACCTTGATTAGCATCTAGATTATGTTGTTGTAGTTCAATTTTAGTTAGTGACATTTCTGCTATGGTAAAATCATTTTTTGATTGTACAATACTTTGTATTTGAATAAAAGCTAACTGTACATCTTCTCTGGCTTTTTTGTATTGTAGTTCTAATTGTCTTTGTTTTGATTTTGCTGTAATTTTTTCTAAATAATTAGTAGCACCCAACTCAAATCTACGATTAGCATTATGTGAAAACGTACTATACAAACTATCTAAATAATGATAGACTAGCTCTTTTTCTTTGGTGTATTGGTATTGATAAAAAGCTGAAATTAATTTGTTTTCAAGCTGTTGCATTATGATAGTACGTTCTGCTTCTGCTGTAGTTACTTTGGCTTTTTGCATTTTTTTATTTGCTCCATAAACCGTTGGGAAAGCAAAATTTTGAGCAATACCAAAGGTGTTTAACGTTCCTTTGTTGTTACCAATAGCATCTTTTTCTTGTTCGTAATATACTTCGGTTTTATCAAAATTATATGCCGATTTTACC
>JALWYP010000155.1 GCA_026992695.1 Flavobacteriaceae bacterium | reverse complement strand
TTTTGGAAATCTGAAAATCAAAACTGTTTTTAAAGTAATTTATTAAATTGGGATTTCTGTAAACATACTGAATATTAAAAACGTTATAATTGGGCTCCTGATTTGTGAGTAGGGGGTTTTTATCTCGATTTACGCTTACGTAGCTAATGTTTAGATAACGTTTTTCATTATTTCGTAAATCTGTATTTCTAAAAGCGAATGTAATGTAAGGACTAAATCTTTTATAGAATAAATCTTTGTCATACGAAAAATATTTTCCGGAAAGACCATAATTTATTTTATATAAGGCACCTTTTTCAATGTTTTGAGAATAGACAAATGAAGCAGCACCTACTAACGTTTTAGAACGCAATCCGTAATGTGGAGAAATTTTATAATGAATGGGTTTTCTAAGAAAGGTTTTGTTGTAAAATTTGGCTCCCAATGTTAACCCGTCGTAGAGATTGTACCTATAAACTGGCATCATAAACAATTGGTTGTATTTGGGGTCTTCAATATCTTTAAACAATCTTATTTGAGGCGGTTTGTTGAAAATTCCTTTGAGGTTTTTAAAATTGTTTCTTCGGTTAATTTCGGGGATGATACCTTCATAATTTAAGGCTAATTTGGTAATTCCTTTTGCAGGTACGGTAATAGTAGAAGTGCTATCTATGGGAGTAATCCATTTTTTAAAAACAATTTGTTTTTTATTTAATCCGTACACCGATACCGGTGTTTTGTTTTTACGTTTGCAAAACACTTCAACTTTTAAAGAATCGCCTTCTTTTTTTACTTTTTTAATTTTAAAATCGATTGTATTTCTAGATTTTATGTAGCTATCAAAAAACCAATCAATTGATGCGGGAGCATTTTTTGCCAGAATTTTTTTAAAATCGTTTGTGGAAGTTGGTTTTAGTTTAAATTGGGTATAAAAATCTTTAATACTTTTATCTACAGTTTTTTTTTCGGCATAATCTGCTAAATACCTAAGTCCAATTCCTCCGTAGTAATCGTTGGCAATATTTTTATTAAATTTTAACAATGAGTCGCGCGGTGTAGTAAGAGCTTGGTGTAGATTGTTGCGTGTCATGTTTAAACATAAAAAAGCATATTGGTCGTTAAATGACAACTCTGAAGCATGCGACCAATTAATCACCCATAGATTACTCACATTTCCTAACAATTTTATATTTGGATAATAAGTGTCTACATACTCCATCATAAGATAGATTTGTAAAGCTCCTATTAACCAACCTTCTTTTCGTAAATTTAGTTGCAGTGTGTTTTCTAAATAAGCTCTTGAAATGGTTTTAAGTTGTGCCAAATTATATTCAAAACCATCCGGAAACGGACTAATAAAATCGGGTAACTGATTAAGTCCGTACACAGGACTGTTTTTATATGCTTCGTTAGTGGCTAGTATTTTTTTAAACGGATAATCACCTAGTTTATCGTTTAAAAAATGAACGATCCTATCTACAGCCAAAGCCTTAATTGTGGGGGTTATTTTATTGTCTTTGTAATTGGTTACAACGGTTACTTTGTCGGTTTCTATGGTTTCAAACGTGGGTTTTTTAAGCAAATATAACAATGCTTTGTTACGTTTTTCTCCATAAAGTTTTATGGTTTTTGAAGTATTGTTTTTTTCTTCTGAAGCGATATCTAAATCGGAAATAACACTATATTCTTCAGAATGGTTACTGAAACGATAAAAGTAGAAGGAGAGAGGTAAAAATCTTCGGTGTTTTTATTGCTGAATGTGTGCCAAGTTCCATCAAAAACAGCTGGTGAAATATACCAATATCGCAATTTATACTCGTTATTTTTGGTTACCCCATACCGAGTGTACTTGTCTTTTGGCAATTTTACACTGTACATTAATTTTAGTGTGTAGTTTTGAGAAGGAAGTAGTGGTTTATCAAGTGTTACTTTAATAATGTCTGCTTCTTCTCGTTGCCATGAAAGTACTTTTGAATTGGTATTTGAAATGTTGAGAATGGTAGTTTTTCCTCTTTCTTTTTCTTTTTCAAAATGAAAAGCACTATCGTAATTTTCGGCAAATCGTTTTGCTAACGGAGTTGTTTTACTCGAAAAACTATTTGCCCAATCGTTAAGATAAATTTCGTTTACTATTTTATTTGAAGCGTTAACAAATTTAATTTCTTGAGTAATGTTAAGCAATTGTTTTTCGGGAATTAGCTTCGCATCAATAGTAATAGTGTGCTGTGCCTGCAACTGAATACCAAAAAGAAATAATATGATGTAACTAGCAGTTTTCAGAAATATTATTTTTTAATAAATTTTAACGGTGTACTTCCCAAAATATTGGTTGTAACATAATACAAACCTTGACTAAAACCTGAAACATCTACTTGTATTGTTTTTATATTATTAGGAAGGTTTACTTTTTTTACGAGTTGCCCTAATGAATTGAACAATTTAAGTGTATTTAACCCTACTTGAGAAGAGGTGATTTGCAATGTTTCTCCAACCGGATTTTTTGAAATAAAAATAGTTTCTTCTGTTGTAAAATCCGGATTTCCCAAAACAAATTCTTTATTGGTTTCCAACTGCATTGCTACGGGTAAATGATCGCTCATGCTGTATAAGCTGTTACGAAGGGTTTGTGAAAAATCACCTACACAATCGGTGCTACTAATATCGTTATTGTAGCAATTACCATTATTTCCAAAGGCTTTGTAGGTGTCTGTAACATAATGCAAAGTATTGCTGGTCTCCAGGTTTTCGGAAATGGTAATAAAATCAAACCTATCGTCTAGTCCGCCACCGGCACCTGCAGCTCCGGCATTTATGCGTGTACTTTGGGTATGTATGGCTTGAAACGTATCGTTGTTATGCCAAGATCCGGGTGTGTTAATAGGATCTTTCATGATAATGGCATTGGTATTGTCTAATAATTCTTGATAAGCGGGTTCGGAGGAAGTGTAGAGGTTAAAATCGCCTGCAAATAACACATAACTATTGGCTGGAATGGCAGCCAAATCGCTGGTAAACTCGTTTACCATTGCCAATCGAAGGTTTTGATTATCGGTTCCTTGACTTGATTTTAAATGCGTAACATAAGCATACAGATAAACAGGATCTGTTTGTTGATCGGTGGTATTGAGTTTTAACACATATTTGTTTATGTCTCTAACCGGTGTGGTGATTATTTCTTGACTTTCTAACGAAAACATACTGCTTCTGTAAAAAATGAGTTGTTGTAGGTTAGATGTGCTGGACTGGTTTAACACAAAATCGGCTTTTTCAAAATCAATACCTTCATCGTTGAGAGATGTGTTTAAAATCATATTTGCACCGGTTTCATTTTGCAATTCGCAAACCATAAAAATGTCAGGATCAAATTCATTTAAAATATTTTTTAGAATAACATCTCTTCCACCCGGAGAACTGATAGGAAATTCTAACAAATTATAAAACATAACATTAATGATTTCTTGTGCTACTGCCAAATTACCAAATAAGACTAGCAACAAACTAATAAGTTTAATTTTCATTTTTTCGGAGTTATAAGTATTAAAAATTGGGGCTTAAGTTGTATTTTCCATAAAATTCATTAAGTACTTCCAGGACTTCATCTTCTGTATCTACAAGATGCAACAAATTTAAGTCGCCGGGACTTATGTTATTCGCTTTTTCCAGTAGGGTGTTTTTAATCCAATCTAATAAGCCTTTCCAAAATTCGGTGCCGACTAAAATAATGGGGAATTTTTCAATTTTATGGGTTTGAATTAAGGTTAAAGCTTCAAAAAATTCGTCTAATGTGCCAAATCCTCCCGGCATTACTACAAATCCTTGAGAGTATTTTACAAACATTACTTTTCGAACAAAAAAGTAATCAAAATCAATACTTTTGTCGCTATCTATATAGGGATTATCGTGTTGTTCAAAGGGTAGCGTAATATTTAATCCAACTGAGGTTCCTCCGGCAAGATGCGCTCCTTTGTTACCTGCTTCCATAATACCGGGACCACCTCCGGTAATGACTCCGTAACCGTTTTCGGTTATTTTTTTTGCAATACGTTCGGCTAATTTATAATAAGGATGATCGGGTTTTGTACGAGCAGATCCAAAGATGGATACACAGGGTCCAATTCGGCTTAATTTTTCGTATCCGTTTACAAACTCTCCCATAATCTTAAAGATTGCCCAGGAGTCGTTTGTTTTTACTTCATTCCAATTTTTTGGTTTTGTTTCGTTTCTCATAAAAGGTTAAAATTGTGTTTTTTAAAAAGCCTACTAAGATAGTTCTTTTTTAAGAAATTTTGCCGTGTAGCTTTTTTTGTTATTTATTATTTCTTCCGGTGTGCCTTTGGCAAGTATTTTACCTCCTTTTTTACCACCTTCGGGTCCAATGTCAATAATATAATCTACGGTTTTAATTACGTCAAGATTATGCTCAATGATAAGCACGGTGTTTCCTTTGTTAACCAATTTTTGAAGTACTTTTAATAAAATTCTTATGTCTTCAAAATGCAATCCTGTGGTGGGTTCGTCTAAAATATAAAAAGTGTTTCCTGTGTCTCTTTTAGAAAGTTCGGTTGCTAATTTTATACGTTGTGCTTCTCCTCCCGAGAGTGTGGTAGATTGTTGTCCGAGTGTTATGTAGCCGAGACCTACATCTTTAATGGTTTTAAGTTTTCGATAAATTTTAGGAATATGCTCAAAAAAATCGCAGGCTTCGTTTATGGTCATTTCCAAAACATCAAAAATAGATTTTCCTTTGTATTTAATTTCGAGGGTTTCTCTGTTAAAGCGTTTTCCTTGGCAGGTTTCGCACTCAACAAATACATCGGGAAGAAAATTCATTTCTATAACTCTAAGTCCGCCACCTTTGCAAGTTTCACACCTTCCACCTGTAACATTAAAACTAAATCTGCCCGGTTTGTAACCGCGAATGGCAGCTTCGGGAGTTTTTGCAAACAAGTTTCTTATTTCTGAAAAAACACCGGTATAGGTAGCCGGATTTGATCTTGGTGTGCGACCAATAGGTGCTTGGTTAATATCGATTACTTTGTCGATGTTTTTTAACCCTTTAATTGCTTTGTAGGGAAGCGGTTTTTTAACAGCTCTAAAAAAATGCGTATTTAAAATAGGATATAAGGTTTCGTTTATAAGCGATGATTTTCCGCTTCCGGAAACTCCGGTTACACCAATCATGGTTCCTAACGGGAAAGAAACGGTTACATTTTTTAAATTATGCCCGGTTGCTCCTTGCAACGTTAGTGTTTTTCCGTTTCCGCTTCTGCGATTATCGGGGATTTTTATTTCTTTTTTTCCGGTTAGGTATTTCGCGGTGAGTGTAGGTTGTTTTTTTATTTCTTTCGGTGTTCCTTTCGATACGATTTCACCTCCGTTTTTTCCTGCTCCGGGACCTATGTCTATAACATAATCGGCTTTTTCAATCATGTCTTTATCGTGTTCTACCACAATAATGGAGTTACCCAATTTTTTTAGTTTTACAAGCGATTCAATTAACCGTTCATTATCTCGTTGGTGTAATCCAATACTGGGTTCGTCTAAAATATACAGCACACCTACCAATTGCGAACCTATTTGGGTGGCAAGCCTAATGCGTTGCGATTCGCCTCCCGAAAGTGTTTTAGCACTACGGTTTAATGAGAGATAATTAAGCCCTACATCGAGTAAAAATTGAAGTCGGGTAGAGACTTCTTTGATAATTTCGGAGGCAATGGTATTTTGCTTTTTTGATAATTTTTTAGGTAATTTTTTAAACCAGAGCGATAACTCTTCAATATCCATTGAAGCCAATTCGGCTATATTTTTATTATTGATTTTAAAATAAAGCGATTCTTTTTTTAGTCGGGTTCCTTCACAAGAAGTGCACGAAATTTTATCCATATACTCTTTTGCCCAACGCTGTAAGGATTTTGAGCTATTTTCTTGAAATGTATTGTTTAAAAAGGTTACAATGCCTTCAAAATCTATTTTATAACTTCGAGTAATACCAAGTGTTTTAGAAGTAACTTCAAATTTTTCATTTGCTCCGTATAAAATAACATCAACTGCCTTTTTAGGAATTTTTTCAAAAGCATCACTGAGTTTAAAGTTGTATCGTTGCGCAATAATTTCTAATTGTTTAAACATCCAACTTTGCTTTTTTTTGCCCAATGGTGAAATAGCACCTTGATTAATTGAAAGCAGTTTGTTAGGAATTACTTTATCTAAATTTACCTCATATAATTCGCCCAGTCCTTTACATTTAGGACACATTCCTTTGGGAGAGTTAAATGAAAAATTATTTGGTTCGGGTTTGGGGTAGGAAATTCCGCTTGACGGACACATTAAAGCCCTGCTAAAATAGCGTGCCTCGTTGGTTTCGTTATTTAAAACCATTAATACATCGTTGCCGTGATACATAGCTGTAATAATGGTTTCGGCTAGTCTGTTGTGGGATTTGCTTTGCTCTGAAACGACCATTCTATCTATCACAATCTCGATATCGTGAGTTTTATAACGGTCTATCTTCATTCCTTTTATTATGTCCCTTATTTCACCATCAATACGTACTTTTAAAAATCCTTGCTTTGCAATTTGCTCAAAGAGTTCGCGGTAATGTCCTTTTCGGGAGCGAACAACGGGAGCCAGGATACTTACTTTCTTATTGTTATAATCTTTGAGAATAAGTTCTTGTATTTTTTCGTCGGTATAATGTACCATTTTTTCGCCGGTATTATAGCTGTAAGCATTAGCAGCACGCGCAAAAAGCAAACGAAGGAAGTCGTAAATTTCGGTAATGGTACCAACGGTAGAGCGTGGATTTTTTCCGGTTGTTTTTTGCTCGATTGCAATAACGGGCGAGAGACCTTCAATTTTATCTACATCGGGACGTTCTAAACTTCCTAGAAATTGTCTGGCATAGGCAGAAAAAGTTTCAATGTAGCGGCGTTGTCCTTCGGCATAAATTGTATCGAAAGCAAGCGATGATTTTCCACTTCCCGAAAGACCGGTAATAACAACTAATTGTTCTCTGGGAATCGATATGTCTATATCTTTTAAGTTATGAACC
>JALWYP010000154.1 GCA_026992695.1 Flavobacteriaceae bacterium | reverse complement strand
GCTAAAACGGTTTGTAATACATACTATTTTATTTTTTATTCCGGTGATTTTGGTTTACGGTATTACCGAATATCTTACCAGAAAGCTTCCGATGGAATACAAAATAATCGGCACATATCTTGAAAAGAATTCGCATAAAATAGAACTATTGATTTTGGGCTCTTCGCAAATGAAAAATGCAGTAAACCCCGAATATCTTTCAAAAACAACTTTGAATATGGCTTCGGGAAACCAACATCACGACACCGATTTTAAAATCATCAAACAGTTACTACCTCGTTTAAAAAAATTAAAAACAGTAGTTTTAGAAGTTTCATACAGTCATTTTGAGTTTCCGCATAACGGAAAAGATTTTTGGAAAAACAGGATTTATTGGGAGTATTATCACATTAATAATTTTGAGAGACCGGCTTGGTTTAAAGACCGGTTAATTTTCTTGGCACATCCTCCTTTTTTTTCAGAAAAACTAATCAACCATTACTATTATAAAAAAACAAAAACAGGGTTTAACCCCTTTGGTTTTGACACACTAAATTTTGATGGTGATTTTAAAAATTTTAACTATGACTTAGAGCGGATTAAAAAAGACAGATTTAAAATTAATTTAAAACCCGATAAAACTCTTTTTAAACAAAACACGCATTTATTTTTTACGATGTTGGATTATTTACAAAATAAAAACTTGCGAGTTATTGTTGTTACCGCTCCAATGTTTAAAACCTATTTACCCAAACGAGTGCCGGAAATTTTATACAGAAGAGATAGTATATTGGATTTAGTTTCAAAAAAATATTCGAATGTAATTGTATTTAAAAAGGAAGAAGATACCATACATTATTCTGTTTTTGATTACAAAAACCAAAGCCATTTAAACCCGAAAGGTGCCAAAATTTATACAAAACAATTGGATTCTGTTTTAAAAGGTTTGTAATTTTTTGTTACTTGCGAGACGGTATGAGAAAACTTCTATGCTTAGGGCTATTCTTTCATTGCATAATTCTTTTTGCGCAACAAAAAGATAGTCTTTCTTATCATTCACATTTTACTACTACCGAATTGTTGGTAGGAAAAACTTTTGACTCCAACACAAACTTTCCAGAAACCAATCTACATAAAACATTGTTTTTAAATTTCGGAAAAACCAATCGAGATACTAACCAAGAATGGGCGTATAGATTAGGCTATCCTAAAACCGGATTGTCTTTTGCACTTACCGATTACGGAAATGGAAAAGAATTGGGATACTCGGTTTCGGTATTGCCTTTTACAGAATTTAATTTGCAAAAAAAGAGAAGACGAATAAAAATGTTAGTGGGTATGGGAGCTACATATCTAACCAAAAAATATGATAGCTTGCCTTACATTTTCAATAATTACCCCGAAGTGGTTAATCGTGCCAATCGCACTCGGTTAAACTGGAGTTTCCGGTTGTTTTTTTATTATAAATTTTTACAAACTCAAAAAAGCAACTGGCGAATTGGCTTTGGATATTTTCATCAATCCAATGGTCATACCAAGCTACCCAATCAAGGAATGAATTCTATTTTATTGAGTCTTTCTAGAGAAGTAAACTACACTACAGAAACAAAAAAGACACCTCTTTTATCCAAAAATAATTTTTTAAAAAGTTCCTATTGGTTTGTAAAGTTAAGAACCGGAGTAGGACAAAATGCACTTGCCGAATATTTAAACTCCCGAAAGCCCGTGTATACTATTTCTTTTTCCGGCGGAAAAGTTTTTAATAACACCTTACGAATTGGAATAGGTATGTATTACAGGCTATATGATGGGTATTATGACTATATAAAAAATGATGGTGAATTAGTAGTTTCAGAATATGCATATATGCAAGAAGACCCTTTTAAGTATGCTTCTTCTTACGGTGCATTTGTAAATACCGAATTATTGCTTGGTCACGTTGGTTTTGGTATTTCATTTGGATATAATTTTTATAAACCATTTTATGAAGTGCAATGGCGGTTGGCAGAAGGATTTTATTGGCAACTAACCAACGGAGAAGTGCTTTGG
>JALWYP010000153.1 GCA_026992695.1 Flavobacteriaceae bacterium | reverse complement strand
ACAGAACTTATAATTTTTCAACCAGTATAGGAACCACCCTCTATGGTATGTTTCAATTTGGAACCGACAAAAAAATACAAGCTATTAGGCATGTTGTAAGACCCTCAATAAGCTATAATATTAATCCCGCGTTTGATCAATATTACGATACCTATACTGTGCCTCAAACAGCCGACCCTACTATTAATGAAGAAATAAAAGAATATTCTCGTTTTGAAGGCAGCTTATACGGTGCGCCGAGTAAAAACTTTTCGAGTACCGTAGGTTTTTCACTTAGCAATACTCTAGAAGCAAAAGTTAGAAATCCGGATACTACCGCAACCGAAGCTAAAAAAATTAAAATTTTAAACAATTTAAACTTCTCTACAAGTTATAATATTGCTGCTGATTCGCTAAAATGGAGCTCAGTTAGGTTTACCGGAAGCATTCCAATAATAACCAAATTAGATCTTAATTTTAACGGAAATTTAGACCCCTATGCACTAAATAATGCGAATCAACGAATAAATACTTTTAATATTAATAACGGAGGAAGTTTATTTAGGCTTACCGACTTTAACATAAGCTTTAATTATAGTTTTTCAAGTACCGATTTTACAGGCAACAATACAGCTAAAGACGACGAAACATTTAGAAATGGTGGAAGAAAAGATGATTTATTTGGTACCGGAACCAATATTAATGACGGGAGATTGTTTGATGACAAAAAACCAAACAAAAAACAAAAAGGAGTATCTAATTGGTATAATTTTGCCATACCCTGGAATTTTAGATTGGCTTACACAATGACATATAGTAATGCACAACGCCAAAAAGAAATAACCTCTCAATCTCTTATGTTTAGCTCTAACATAGAACTCGCTCCCAGATGGAGCGTAGGAGTATCCTCCGGTTATGATTTCAAACAAAAAGGAATTACCCTAACTCAACTTAGATTTCAACGAGATTTAGAATCGTGGCGGATGAGTTTCAATTGGACACCAATAGGTGCTAGAAATACAGCTTGGTACTTTTTTATAGGAATTAAATCATCTGTGCTTAGCGATATTAAATGGGATAAGAGACGTGAGCCAGACAGAAGATTATAGTTACAATTTATTACATTTTATTTTTTTTAAAACACACTTTAAAACTATTTTTATAACTAAAAACCTCACGAATAAACAAAATAACTAATCCTAGTTGCGAATAATTAAATAACTTGTATATTTGCACCCGATTTAATACAACCTCTGGCGAAAACCGTGAATGTTGTTTTAAACATAACATAAAAACAAAACCATTAGTATGGAATCGTTAATTAAATTTGTACAAGACGAATTTGTAACCAAAAAAGATTTCCCAAAATTCGGAGCCGGAGACACCATTACCGTATATTACGAAATTAGAGAAGGTGAAAAAACACGTACTCAGTTTTTTAGAGGTGTAGTAATTCAGGTAAAAGGAACAGGGAACACACAAACATTTACCATTAGAAAAATGTCCGGAACAATAGGAGTAGAACGTATTTTCCCGTTAAATATGCCTGCCCTACAAAAAATAGAAGTAAACAAATACGGAAAAGTACGCAGAAAACGTATTTATTACTTTAGAGGTCTTACCGGTAAAAAAGCAAGAATTAAAGAAAAAAGAATGTCATAATTATTGGCAAATACGCAACGAAAGCGAATCTTATAAAGGGTTCGCTTTTTTTATTAACAAATGTTAATAAGTGTAGTTTATAAGTTGTTAATTATTAACACGTTATATTTCTTGCTTTTTTAAAACCTTGCCGTATATTTGAAGAACAAAACGAGGTAACAGTAACAATCGTTTTATTAAAGTAACGTTCTTTAAACATTTTTTTTAATCGAAGCAGAGTTAAATCTAATTTAATATTTTCGGATTTTTAGAAAGATTTTCTCTGAAAGTTTATCTACGTCATTGCCTGTCGTAAGACGGTAATTTCAAAGATACGTGTTTTCAAGTTTGTTCGCAAATAAGAAAAGACGAAATCTACCACTCTCCTTAACGCAAGTTAAAGTTGATGT
>JALWYP010000152.1 GCA_026992695.1 Flavobacteriaceae bacterium | reverse complement strand
ATATATAATATATTCTAGTTTGTTTTTTTTGTTTGTTGTTTCATGTAAATCCGAATCTAAAAAAACACCAAACAGGCAAAAAGTAGAAAATAGTGTGACGTCTTTATCTGTACCCAGCACTTTAAATGCTTCTTTGCCCAGATTGTATAGCAACTCAGATAAATTGTTTCTTTCTTGGGTAGAAAATCAAGACACATTATCTATTTTAAAATATGCTTCTTTTTCCGGAATAAGTTGGTCTAAGCCACAAATAATTACCTCAGGCACCAATTGGTTTGTAAATTGGGCAGATTTTCCTTCTATCACCGAAAACAACGGAAACATTTTAGCACATACACTTCAAAAATCGGCTTCGGGAACCTATACCTATGATGTAAAACTTAGTGTTTATAACACTAAAACGAATACTTGGAAAAAAGATTTTTTATTAAACCTTGACGGAACGCAAAGCGAACATGGTTTTGTGTCGTTGATACCCTACGGAGAAAATGATTTTTTTGCCACTTGGCTAGATGGTAGAACGACAGTTAATGTTCCTAGAGATAAAGCACAAATGACCATACGAGGTGCTGTTATTACTGCTAACGGAGAAATTCTTGAGGATGTTTTACTAGATAATAGAACGTGTGATTGTTGTAATACCGCTACAACAATGACAAACAATGGACAACTGGTTGTTTACAGGGATAGAAGTGAAGATGAAATTCGAGATATTTATGTTGTACGAAAAGTTAATGAAAAATGGACAAAACCGCAACCCATTTACAATGACAATTGGCATATTCCCGGTTGTCCGGTAAACGGACCTGCCATCGTTGCTCTAGATAATAATGTTGCAGTAGTTTGGTTTACAGCAGCTAACGACGACCCTAAGGTGCAGGTAGCTTTCTCAGACGATGGTGGTGCTACATTTGGTCTTCCGGTACGAGTAGATAAAGGAAATGCCATAGGACGAGTAGATTTGGTTATGTTAGACAAAAACAATGCAGCTGTCTTATGGATGGAACCTCAAGGTAACGATACGGTTATTCAATTAGCAAAAGTTTCGTCGTCGGGAAGTGTTTCAACGCCTATTACCATAACAAAAACCAGAAGCGAAAGAGCTTCGGGATTCCCGCAATTAGAAAAAGTTAAAAATACACTTTATATTGCTTGGACCTCTCTTGAAGAAACCCAACCAACTGTGAAAATGGTTTCTCTAAATGTTTCTAGTTTCCAATAAGTGAAAAAAATTCTTATCCTTGGTCATACGTTTCCCGAATCTACTACTACAGCAGCCGGAACTCGCATGCTTCAATTAATTTCGTTATTTAGTAAATGGAATTATAAAATATATTTTGGTACCACAGCCAACGAAACTAATTTTTCAGATAATTTAAAGAATTCTGAAGTCGAAGTTGTTCCTGTTAAAATAAATCATTTCTCTTTTAACGATTTTGTTTCCGGCTTATGTCCAGATATCGTTCTTTATGATCGTTTTGTTACCGAAGAACAATTTGGTTGGCGAGTTTCTCAAGTTTGCCCCAATACAGTAACCATTTTAGATACCGAAGACTTGCATTTTCTTCGCAAAGCTAGAGAGGAAGCTTTTAAAAAAAATAGTACAATTGATTTATTTTCTGAAACCGCTAAACGTGAAATTGCCAGTATCTTGCGATGTGATGTCTCGCTTATTATTTCGGAATATGAAATGCACTTACTGCAAAACACGTTTAAAATAGATGCCTCTTTGCTGTTTTATCTTCCTCTTTTGGTTGAAAGTTTTTCTGAAGAGTCTTTAAATTTTCAACAACGAAAGCATTTTGTTACTATTGGTAATTTTATGCACAAGCCTAACTTGGATAGTGTTATTTGGTTAAAAAAAGATATTTGGAAAAAGATTAGGAAGCAACTACCCAATGCCGAACTGCATATTTACGGTGCTTATATTCCGCAGCAAGTTAAAGAATTTCATAACCCAGAAGAAGGCTTTATCGTTAAAGGGTGGACACCTACTGTTTCTAAAACAATGCAAGAAGCCAGGGTTTGTTTAGCTCCGTTGCGATTTGGTGCCGGTTTAAAAGGAAAAATAATAGATGCAATGCAGCAAGGAATCCCTGTTATAACCACACCTATTGGTGCAGAAGGAATTGCAGGAGATATTCCGTTTTGTGGTTCAATTTGTAGAACAGAAGATGAATTATGCAGCGAAGCGATTGAGATGTACACCCTTCCCGAAAAATGGAAACAAGCTCAAAAAAACGGGTATGATATTGTGCAAAACAGATTTTTAAAACAGATTTTTTTTGAAGCGTTTGGTGCTAGGATAGAAGAACTCACCAATGATTTAACAACACATAGGAATAAAAACTTTATAACTCAAATAGTAAAGCACCATACTTTACAAAGCACCAAGTATTTAAGTAAATGGATAGAAGAAAAAAACAAACATTAATTGGCAACCTCGCTAATAAATTTAATTCGGTAAAGCCTAAGTTCTTCTTCGTCATATTCGCCGTCAAATTCTTTTAAAGCTTCTTCTACATCATCTGTTTCGGCTTCTAAGAAGTACTCATGAATTTCTTCTTGTTGGTCTTCATCCAATAGCTCGTCAATGCAATACGAAATGTTGAGTTTGGTGCCACTATAAACAATGCTTTCCATTTCTTTAATAAATTCGTTCATTTCTAATCCTTTGGCTTTTGCAATATCTTGAAGCTGAAGTTTTCTATCCACATTTTGAATGATGTACAGTTTTAAAGCACTATTGGTTCCGGTAGATTTTACAATAAAATCATCGGGACGCATAATATCATTTTCCTCTACATATTTTTCGATAAGCGAAACAAAAGAGGCTCCGTATTTTTTGGCTTTACCGTCCCCAACACCGTGAACGTTAGAAAGTTCTTTAAGTGTAATAGGGTATTTTAAAGCCATATCTTCTAACGATGGATCTTGAAATATTACAAAAGGAGGTAAATTAAGTTTGTCTGCTACTTTTTTTCTTTCGGCTTTAAGAAGTTTAAATAATGTTTGATCTGCTACATTACCGCCTTTTTGGTTTACAATAATGGCATCATCATTAGCTTCTTTAAACGAATGATCTTCGGTCATTAAAAAAGATTCGGGTTTTTCTAAATACTGTTTTCCGGCATTGGTTATTTTTACAATTCCGTAGGTTTCTATGTCTTTTCTTAATAGCCCGGCAACTAATATTTGCCTTAGTAATGCCATCCAATATTCTGCTTCGTGGTCTTTACCGATACCAAAATAAGGTTGCGTGTCTGTTCGGTGCGATTTAATTAGTGCATTTACCTTTCCGGTTAAAACGTTTACCACTTCTTTCGATTTGTATTGCTGGTTTGTTTTGGTAATAACCGTAAGCAATTTAACTACTTCTTTTTTGGCTTCGTGTTTCTTTTTAGGGAAACGCATATTATCATCCATATCGCCACCTTCACCTGTTTGGTTGTCAAATTCTTCACCAAAATAGTGTAAAATAAATTTTCTACGGGAGATAGATGTTTCTGCGTATGCCACCATTTCTTGCAGGAGTGCATGTCCTATTTCTTGTTCGGCAATTGGTTTGCCACTCATAAACTTTTCTAGCTTTTCAATATCTTTATACGAATAAAAAGCCAAGCAATGCCCTTCGCCACCGTCACGACCGGCACGACCTGTTTCTTGGTAGTAGCTTTCAATACTTTTGGGTATGTCGTTGTGTATTACAAAACGTACATCGGGTTTATCTATTCCCATTCCAAAGGCAATGGTTGCTACAACTACATCTACATCTTCCATCAAAAACATGTCTTGATGTTTAATTCGTGTTTTAGAATCCAATCCGGCATGGTAGGGTACTGCTTTTAATCCGTTTACCTGTAGTGTTTGGGCGAGTTCTTCAACACGTTTACGGCTTAAACAATAAATAATACCACTTTTTCCTTCGTTTTGTTTTACAAATCTAATTATATCGGCATCTACATTTTTGGTTTTAGGACGAACTTCATAATAGAGATTCGGTCTGTTAAAAGATGCTTTAAAAGTATTTGCATTCTGCATTCCTAAATTTTTCAAGATATCTTCTTGAACTTTAGGAGTTGCTGTTGCCGTAAGACCTACTATTGGAATGTTTTCGCCAATGCGTTCAATTATTTTTCTTAAATTTCGGTATTCGGGTCTAAAATCGTGCCCCCATTCGCTAATGCAATGCGCTTCGTCTATTGCAACAAATGAAATAGGTACACTTTGCAAAAAGGCTACATTTTCATCTTTTGTAAGCGACTCGGGCGCAACGTATAACAATTTTGTTTTTCCGTCTACAATATCTTGTTTTACCTGTTTTATTTCGGTTTTGTTTAGGGAAGAATTTAAAACGTGTGCAATTCCTTTTTCAGAAGAAATGGCTCGCAAAGCATCTACTTGATTTTTCATTAAAGCAATTAAGGGGGATACGACGATTGCTGTTCCGTTTTGCATTAATGCGGGAAGTTGAAAACATAATGATTTTCCGCCTCCGGTGGGCATTATTACAAAAGTGTTTTTTTTGTCGAGAACACTTTTTATTACTTGTTCTTGAAGCCCTTTAAAGGTGGAAAATCCGAAATACTTTTTCAGAGCTGCGTAAATATCTGTTTCGGTGTATGTGTCTGTCATAGTCTATTAAAAGGTGGTGAAAATTAAATTGTATTAAAAGGGGAACAATTGTAATTTTGCAACCTATATCATAAAACGGTATCTTATTACTATCTTGCCAACGAAAATAAACAAATTTGTTTTGTTGACAATCTAAAGATACAATTTTTTAAGAGAGTTGCAAATTAATAAAATTTAAATGTTGAGTCAAAAAGAAAAAATATTACAAACTGCAGTTAAAACAATAGAAACCGAAAGCAAAGCCATCGCTAATTTAATAACTCTTTTAGATGATGAATTTGCCCAAGCGATTATTTGTTTATACAACTCAAAAGGAAGGGTGATTATTACCGGTATAGGAAAAAGTGCAATTATCGCTACAAAAATTGTAGCTACACTTAACTCCACAGGCACACCTGCTGTATTTATGCATGCTGCAGATGCCATTCATGGTGATTTAGGTACAATACAAGATGATGATACCGTTATTTGTGTTTCAAAAAGTGGTGATACTCCCGAAATTAAAGTTTTAGTACCTCTTATAAAGGCTAGAGGGAATACCATTATCGCAATTACTTCTAACAAAACTTCTTTTTTAGGAAAACAAGCAAATTTTGTATTACACGCTTTTGCCGAAAAAGAAGCATGTCCTAATAACTTAGCTCCTACCACAAGTACAACTACTCAGTTGGTCATGGGTGATGCATTGGCTGTTAGCTTGTTAGAGTTACGAGGTTTTTCAAAAAAAGATTTTGCAAGGTTTCACCCGGGCGGATCTTTAGGAAAAAAATTGTACTTGCGTGTTAGAGATTTAACCATCTTAAACGAAAAACCCCAAGTTTATCCAGATACAAGTGTAAAAGATGTTATTATCGAAATCAGTCATAAAATGCTAGGCGTTACGGCTGTGGTTGAAAACGATAAAATTATAGGTATCATCACCGATGGTGATTTGCGTAGAATGTTAACAAAAGCACCTACCATTAACGGACTTACAGCTAAAGACATCATGTCTGTAAACCCTAAAAAAATAGACAATAATGCAATGGCTGTAAAAGCCATTGAGATGATGGAAAAATATGGGATTACTCAATTGTTAGCCGAAGAAAATGGGAAATATGCTGGTGTGGTGCACATTCATAATTTAACAAAAGAAGGAATTATTTAATGAGGAAGAACATTGAAAAGAATAAGAACAAAGAAAAAGAGATGTCTTTTTTAGACCATCTCGAAGAGTTGCGCTGGCATCTTATACGATCTGTTGTTGCGGTACTAATTTTTGCAACCTTGGCATTTTTGGCTAAAGGCTTTATTTTTGATGTTTTAATATTTGGACCTAAAAATGCAGATTTCCCTACCTATAAATTATTGTGTAACATAGCTCAAGCCATTGGGTTTAAAGATAGTTTTTGTTTTACAGAGCTTCCCTTTAGGATTCAGAGTCGTACCATGGCAGGACAGTTTTCTGCCCATTTATGGACATCCATTCTTGCAGGATTTATTATAGCATTTCCGTATATTTTATACGAACTATGGCGTTTTATAAGCCCCGGATTAAAGCAAAAAGAACGAAGTTCGTCACGAGGATTTATTATTATAGCATCTCTTTTATTTTTTATTGGCGTACTTTTTGGGTACTATATTGTAACACCTTTGTCTATTAATTTTTTAGGCTCGTACCAAGTTAGTAATGCGGTACATAACGATTTTGATTTAAGTAGTTATATTGGCTTAGTAAGAGCTTCGGTATTAGCAAGCGGATTAATTTTTGAGCTTCCTATTTTAATTTATTTTTTAACCAAGATAGGATTAGTAACACCTCAATATTTAAAAAAATACCGAAAATTTGCATTGGTTATTGTATTAACAATTTCGGCAGTAATAACTCCTCCCGATATTGCCAGCCAAGTAATTGTAGCAATACCTATTTTAATTTTATACGAAGTGAGTATCTTTATCTCAAAAATTGTAATAAAAAAAGAACAAAAAAAACAAAAACAAAATGCCAAATCCGGTTGAAGAATTTAATGCCTATCGTTCTAAAATGAATGATAAAATCTTAGCAGAAAACAATAAGATTATAAAACGCATGTTTAACTTAGATACCAATGCTTTTACCGAAGGTGCATTGTCAAAGAAAACCAAAGAGTTGTTAGGGTTAGGAAATTCATTGGTTTTGCGTTGCGATGATTGTATTAGATACCACCTGGAGACCTGTTATAAATTAAAAATATCCAAGGAAGAAGTAGTAGAAGCAATGAGTGTTTCACTGCTAATTGGCGGAACTATTGTAATACCGCACCTAAGGAGAGCCTTTGAATATTGGGAAGCATTAGAAATGAACAATAAGTAAAAAACCATGAAACGTCCATAACTAAATTATTATTAAAATACCAAAGGGAATGATAATTTAGTTATGGTAAGTTCCATGTGAT